>NZ_JAXGFQ010000021.1:0-52360 GCF_051020825.1 Moorella naiadis (nom. illeg.) | reverse complement strand
TTCACCTCTCCATTTCTCCGAGGCTATTATCTCAGATTGGCTCGTGCCTGTCCAGTCCTATTTGCAATAAAATTTTTTGGCTACCTGTAATTAATCCAAGCGCCGCAAGGTCCTTTTTGTTAATGCGTCAGCACTGTTTTATGCTTTCCAGGCGGCAGCTACCTGCTTCTCGACGTCTTCCAGGTGATGCAACATGGCGATGGCAGCTGCCTCGGCGTCCCGGCGTAAGATGGCCTGGACAATTTCGTAGTGCTCATCCACCGAGCGTTCCCCCCGGCCGGGGATGGCCAGACTGCGGGAACGACTATCAGCCAGGAGATCCAGCATACTGTGCATCAACCTTACCAGGACGGCATTGCCGGTTGCCAGGGCCAGGTGGTAATGGAAGTTGCTGTCATGGCCAGCTAGGAGGGAAAGGCGCCCGCTCCGCAACCGCCCCAGCTGCTCCCTGGTGGTCGTAACCATAGAAGCCAGTTCCTGGATAGCGCTCTGGCTCCCCCTTTCGGCTACCCAACGGGCCGTCTGCGGCTCCAGAACTTTGCGCACCTCGAAGAGATCCAGGACGGTATCCTGGTTGACGGGCAGGTGGCTGGCAAAACGCTTTAAGTACTCATCCGGGTCCTGCTCGCTGATGAAGGCCCCCTGGCCGTGGCGGATGCTCACCAGGCCTTCGACTGCCAGCATCTTGAGGGCCTCCCGGACGGAAGTCCGGCTCACCCCCAGCATCTCGGCCAGCTCCCGTTCCGCCGGCAGGCGGTCGCCGGGGCTCATTTTACCCTCAAAGATGCTTTTTTTAATTTCATCTACCACCCGGTTATAGACACTCTTCGGGTTGCGGTTGATGGGTTGGAACAATTTCTCATCTGTCAGGTTATGGCGCAAAAGTACCTCTCCTACCCATGGACAAGTGGTCCTACCTCTTGTTTAATTCTATCATATCCGGCGATAAGATAAAAGGGTAGGACGGAATGTTTTAGAGAAATCCACCCAACTGGTTCATTTATTAGCTGTCGGCAAATTTTTTCCTGTCGTCTCCCCGCAACCAGCGGCTGCAGATGGCTACTCCCTCCCCGGCTTCCCGGACCCAGGCGTCGGCGCCAACGTACTGGCAGACACGTTCATTAACCAGGCCACCGATGAGAATATTTACCGGGGCCGTGCTTTTCACCAGGTGTATCAGGTGAACGGTGCGACGCATAGACTCAAAGGAAGAAGTCAACAGGGCCGAGAGGCCCAGAATCCGGGCACCAGTTTTCTGGAGTATTGTTAAAAAGACGTCCGGTGGTATATCTACTCCGGCATCATAGACCCGAAAACCTTCGCAACGCAGTAGGGAGATAGTAATATTTTTGCCGATGTCGTGGATATCCCCTTCAACTGTACCAAAGACAATATCTGCTTTGGCTGGTTCTTGCATATCAGCAAGGGGTGCTTTCAGATAAGGTTCGATAAGTTTCAAGGCTTCCTGGAAAATCTCCGCAGACATCACCAGATCGCTCAAAAAATACTCGCCGCGGGCGTAAAGCTCGCCAACTATATTCAATCCCCTACGACATTCTTCAACAATTGCCAGGGGTGCTTGCCCGACAGCAAGGCTGTGACTGACGAGTTCCAGTACCTTTTTTTCCTCCAATTTTCCCATAGCCTGGGCTAAAAGGCTCAAACTGTCCACCTCCAGACTTCTGGTATTAATTAGAAAACAGGCGGCTGGGAACTCAACTGGTACCTGTCACCGCGATATAGGCACCATCCCCATCCAACTGGCTTCTCCATATTATCAAAAAGGATTTGTTCCAGTAAAAAAGCCGGCGTTCCCGGAGCAACGCGCAGGGCCCGAGCTTCTTCTTCATTTAGAACCGTTGCCTGCAGGGTCATCTGACTGCTCACCGGCAGGACTTCGGCGTGTTTTTCCACCATTTGCAATAGTGCCTGGTATTGGAGTTCGTTCTCAAGGATCGGTCGGCCACGATCATAGCGCAGGTACTTACGATCGTAAGCCATTGGCTCGCCATCAGCCAGGAGGGAGCGGCGAATATACAGGACCTTCTCTCCTGCCGGCAACTGGAGTTTGGTTGCCGCCTTTTCAGGAGCTGATACCAATCTGGCCTCCATGAGGCGGACGCTGGAGCAAAAACCCCTGGCTGCCATCTCTGTATGAAACTCTTCCATGACAAAAACCGCTCGGTCGAGGCGAGGACGCGAGACAAAAGTACCCTTCCCCTGTTCACTGTAAATCAACCCGCCCCGGGCCAGTTGGCTCAGGCTGCGGCGTACCGTCATCCGGCTAAGGCCGTATTTTTCACTTAACTCCGCCTCTGAAGGGAGGTTATCGCCGGGACGATATTGACCCGATTTAATCTGCTGTTCAAGTATCTGCGCTAATTGATAATATGGCGGGACAAAGGAGTTTTTATCAATGACCATTTCTCATTTTTCACCTACCTCTAAGTTCCAGAAAGCTGTAGTAGAAATTTTTTGCCGTGGTTCTACTTTTAAAAAGTTATTATCCCAGGGACCCTGGGTCAACCTTTGCAGGTAAAGGCTGTTCCCCCGATATACATTAAAAGTTAACCCCAGGTTTACAGCTAATTGTCGAGCCATTGCCAGGGCCCCGGGGTTCAACGACATGGAAGAAGTAGCGTCAGGGTTAACTTGTAGTTCTGTCCCGGTTGAGCAGGTGCCCTGCCCGAAGTCTGTTTCGATAAAAACAAGATTTTGATAATGATTATAAAGCTGTTTCAAGATCCAGCGACCGCGCTCTTCTCCGTAGCGCTCCAGGCAACGCCGGTATTCACGGACTATATTTTCTTCCCCGGCCAACCATCCGGATGATAAAAAGTAGGTTCCCGCCGGCCACCCTCCCCTAGCAGCGACGGATCCTAAAAGCAAGGGAATGCAGTCATCAACCTTAGGAATGATAACGGGGCAGGGACCAGCATGCAGGCCGTCCAATGCCCCGCCGCAAAGCCCATAACCCAGGAGTATAATATCATAATCAACAGCAGCGTCAATAGCTTCCTGCAGGGCCTGCCGCAATCGCTCCGGAGAACGATGCAGGCCCTGATCGAGGAAAAGCAGCTCCTCACGACCGGTGGCTAGGGAACGTAGCTCCTCTTCCATGACCCGGCAGGCGATAATCAGACTGCGCAAAAAGTTGCCTCCTTACAAGATTTTTACAATGGGCGCTCCCTTCCCGGGCATATCTCATTTAATTGCGCCCCGCGAGGGACAATAGCGGTAATTAATTCCCTCAATCCGGCATCCTGGTATTGGCCGTCATCATTAGGATTATAAATCATCTACACTCCGGTTTAAGTATCAAGGAAGCGCAAAAACGGTAGGCCAACTGATGGCACGGGAAAATCGGCCGGGATAAGGGCTCAGGAGTAACTGCCGAATTCTTTGGCGGATTCTATTAACGCCCGCAGGTTCTCCGGCTTTATTTTTTCGATTACCGCTCCGGAGCCCAGTATAAAACCTCCGTCCTTACCGGCAGTTTTTATTAACTGCTTGCAGTATTCTTTTATTTCTTCCGGTGTTCCAAGGCTTAACAGGGTAATGGGCACATTGCCGGAGATACAGGCTATGTCACCCAGGATTTCTTTAGCCCTGACCATATCGGTGTCGTCAAACAGCCATACCGTTTTCCCCTGCGGTAGATCGCTAATGATTTCTAAACGGGAATTATAGCCGCCTTCGGCAAACAGGAAAGGCACCAGCCCTTCTTCAAATAAGCCCATAATAACTTTTTTTAACGTCGGCCAGTAAAACGTTCTGTATTGTTCATCTGACAGGAAGCCATCGGCACCTTTATGAAGAGGCATAAATACTAGCGGGTGGCCGGCGGCCCTGGCCGTGGCCACACCCATCCTAATGGCGAGGGGGGTTATGGTGTCAAGGGCCTCCAGCAGTTTCTCTGGTTGCCTGTACATATCCAGCATGATTCCACGGGTACCCCTGAGGGTGTCGCCGAGGATATCAAAGGGAGCCTTGCTAACCCCTCCTAGAAAGGCAGGAAACCCCTGCCCTTGAAGCGCCTGATCCACAATACGCAGCATATTGACCCAGCGGCGAACCTCATTCCCCGCAGCAAAAAGGGCTTTAAAAGCCTCCTGTACCTCGGTCAACCCGAAGGGCAGAAAACTGCCGCAGGTCATCACTATTTCTACGACGTCGGTGAGGGGGGCTAATTTCTCGAAGGGTTTAAGGGCGCCAAAGATGCGGGGAAGGTAAATCCTGACCCAAAAATCAGAAGGGTCTTGAATCAAAACATTATATTCATCGGTTTTCATATACTCAGCCTCAAGACACTGATAAGTTATTTCCGGAGGGGTACCGTGTCCCGGCCATTTGTATAATTTATAGTCGAGGATTTCAAAAAATCTACCTGGCGGATCCAGGAAGAGGCTTATATAGGCATCCGGTGCAAAATCCAGAACGTATTTTTTCCAGGCCGCTGCCGCCCTATCATAATCATACATTGCTTCCTTAACCGTCATTCCGTCGTAATAAGCAGGGAAAAAACCAGTAATTGGGCATACCGGCACTCGATCCGGCACCTTCTGTAACTGAATAGCGGCCTCTAGCCGGCTTACCCTTTCTCTATAAGCCTTTTCCGCTTCCGGGCTAACAAAATGGATGCCCTGGCCTGAAAGCCACGAAGCGAACATTTGCTCCTGCTTTTCTTCCGGCGTCACTATTTTCCCCCCTCCCGAAAAGCAAAGCTGTATAACAACATGTTACAATTAAATTTTATTTAAAGCAATGCCTGCTAATTTCCCTGTGAAAAAGAGGGGCCATGTTTCAGGCCCCATCCCTTATCACTGTCAACCTCCCATGCACAAACACTATGCTTTGAAAACTTCCGCCGCCACCTTAACTCCATCGGTGGCCGTGATAGCATAATAATCGGCTCCTACATGGTTCTTGACAGTTTCATCAATATAGTTACCTCCAATGACCACCCTGGTGTCCAGACCTGCACCCCGGATCGCTTCAATGGTTTCTTTCATCGCCTCCTGGCAACTGGTTAAGAGCACGCTCATGCCTACCAGGGGCGCCTTCGTTTCCTGTAGGGCTTCAATAAACTTCTCCTTCGGCACATCCACTCCCAGGTCGACCACTTTATACCCGGCCCCTTTTAGCAGCATGATGACAATATTCTTACCCAGGTCGTGGATATCTCCTTTCACTGTACCGACTACTATAGTTCCTTTGTGATCTCCACTCTCTCCGCCCAGGCGTGGTTCCAGGATATCCATAGCGCCTTTCATTATCTCGCCGGCCATAACTAATTCACTCAGGAAATACTCCCCCGACTCAAACCGGTTGCCTACTTCCATCATACCTTCCTGGAGTGTTTTGACAATCTCCAAGGGCGCGACTCCCCCTCCCAGGCGTTCTTTTACCTGCGTGAGTACCTGCTCTTCTTCTAATTCTGCCATTGCCTTTGATAAAGTATCTGCTAGCATAAATACCTCACTCCTACTTTAAATAGTTAAATATTACTGCTGGCTAGCGCTGTACCCAGTACCAGATAAAGGCATAGGCAAAGGCCTCGAGTTTCTCCCATTCTTTTTTAACAATTTCCTCATTACCGGGGATTTCCCCCACTTCGTCTATCTTAACCCTCCATGGCAAACAGGTACCGGCTTCCGGAACGAATGCTATTTGCCTTTTGTCCGCCATCGACTATCCCTCCTTTTTTAATAAACCCCGTATTCCCTTGCCGCTTCGAGCATTGCCATGATGTTTTCCCGCTTAGCATCACCCAGAACCACCCCGCCCGGCGCAAGGACAAAACCTCCGTCACAGGCCAGTTCGTCAATAGCCTGCTTGACACAATCCTTTACCTGTTGCGGCGTGCCATAAGTGAGGAGCGTGGTGGGAACACCGCCCCACAGGCAGAACCTTCCGCCGAGAATCTTCTTCGCTTTTTGGGCATCAGTATTATCAATGGCAAAGACGATACTTTTTTCGGGTAGCTCGGCTATCTTCTCCAGGTACGGCGTCCAGTCTCCTTCGGCGAAGAAGAAGGTCCTCTTTCCCTGCGCCCAGAGGCCCTCGATAACCGCTTTCCAGGACGGCCAGTAGAATTTTTCCCACTGTTCCATGCTCAGGAACGGGTACGACCCGCGATGTAGGGGGGCAAAACAGGGTAGGGATGTATCGCCTGCTGCAGTAATCCTGCCATAGGCGATGTTATGGGGTACAATCGCCGTGCAGGCGGCTAAAACCTTGTCGGGTCGCCGGCGAAGGTCCGACAAGATACCCTTTATCCCCCGCAAGGCATCCCCCAGGGTATCAAACGGGGCTTTGGTCATCCCCGTCCCACTGGGTACTACGCCATATTCTTTTGCCAGTTTTTCACCTTTTATAGCCGCGTTGGCATTGGCCATAGCAAATCCTGCGGCGCTCTTAATTAAGGCCACCGTAGCCCGGTATGACCCCGGTTCGGCAAACTCCTCGTTGATCCGGGGTAAAAATTTATTGGCCAGCCATGCGGTAGGATTGGCGATAAAATCATCATAGTCTTCGGCCTTCATATACTCTCCTTCTACATACTGGTAACCAACGTTTGCTTCCATTTGGAGGCCGGGAAACTTATAGTATTTGGAACCCATGGCATCATATATGGGCGGCCACCATAATATGAGGAAGCCAAACATTGTATCAAAATCAAGGTCTTTAACGATATCGCAGATAATTTCTGTTTCTTTATCGAAATTATAATACGTTTCTTGAATAGTGCTATCTGTATACCTAACTACCCAGTCGCCCAATGGAAAAACAACCGGAACCTTGTCAGGCTTGCCGCATTCCATAGCTATGGAGTAACGCTTTAACCGTTCCTGATAGAGCTTTTCCTTATTACTCATATACCCTTATTCCTCCTTTTGCTTATGTGATTCTTCAAATGATGCACTACATCAGGTCCCTCTTTCATTTCTTCTTACTCAACCGTACTACTCCACCCCCCTATAAATTTGAAAATCGTAGCTTACCTGTAGAATGGCTGAAGTATTACTTTAATCCTCTAACAAATCTTGGCGATACGCCTTTAAAAAGTTCTTCCCGAAACGGTCGTTACCCAGCAATAGATCGGCGGTGGTGACTGCGGTCATGATTTTCCGGTCCAGGGGGTCGAGAATGGCCGTGTCCATGCCGCTCGCCATACATATTGTCAGGAAGTATCGGTTGATGAGCTTCCTCTTCGGCATGTTATATGAAATATTGCTTAAACCGGATACCGTTTTCACTTTAAACAATCGTTTAATATCCATAAGGCACTGGAAAAACATCGCTGCATTGGTATGGTTAACAGCCAAAGGAAGAACCAGGGGGTCGATATACACCTTGTCCAAATCATAGTTCTCTTTCCTCAGGGTTTCTATCAAGCGCTCGGTTATCTTAAGTCTGTCTTCAGCGGTTTTCGGGATGCCGTTGTCGTCCACCGTCAGGCCGATTACCGGGCACTGGTATTCGAGCACAAGGGGCAGCACCTCCTCCAAGCGCTTTTTTTCCATGGAAATGGAGTTGATTATCACCTTGCTCTTATCGCCTTTGACGGTCTCCAGGCCCTTTTTTATTGCCTCCCCTTCTGTGCTATCAAGGCATAGGGGCACATTGGTTACCTCTTGCACTGTACACACCAGCCACTCCATATCAGCCACTTCGTTACACTGTGCCGTGTTCAAATCCAAGTAGTCAGCTCCTGCCGCCACTTGCCTGAGTGCCAGGTCCCGAATAGCCACGATATCTTTATCATTAATAATTTGACGTATACTTGGAATTGAGCTATTAAGCTTTTCGCCGATTATTAACATTTACTTTAACCCTCCAGCATTTTAATTCAAATAAAAGCTCCTTCTGCACCTTTGGTCTAAAATTTATGCCTTTCCCATCTACCCCTTGAGAAATATTTTTACTTAGCCTGTCTTCCTGTCTATACATATATTCGACGTTAGATAGACAATTCCTTCTAAATTACATGCTACTATTAAAATTTTTCTCTTCCTTAGTGTAGTCTTATCCTGCAAATAACGCGCCTTGCCTTTTTCACCCAATGCTGGTACCGCCTGGGCGGCATAGGCGGCTACTTTAATTTCCATAAAGACCAAAAGCAAAACCGAAGGCTAACCCCCAATACCCTTTTCTATAACTATACCCTTTGCAATACCTAATTTTAACCCCACAACAGATATTTCCTAAAAAAAATAATCCGGGGTTCGCACCCCGGCCGTTATTGTAACCTAAATTATGATGCAGATCAGCCCGCCGCCGCCGTCGTTGACGATGCGCTCCACCGTCTCCTGAAGCTTCACCTGGGCGTTTTCCGGCATGCGGTAGAGCTTGCTCTGGATGCCTTCCCGGACCAGGTCGCTCAGGGACTTGCCGAAGACGTTGGTCTGCCAGATTTTCTGGGGGTTATCCTCAAACTCTTCCATGATGTACTTGACCAGGTCCTCGCACTGCTTCTCGGTGCCGATAAGGGGCGTTACCTCGGTAGTGATGTCGGCACGGATGAAGTGGTAGGATGGCGCCGTAGCTTTGAGCCTCACGCCGGAGCGGCCGCCCTGCTTGATGAGTTCCGGCTCCGCCAGCTCCATCTCTTCTTCGGTGGGCGTCACCACGCCGTAGCCGGTGTTGCGGACCTCCTGGATACCGTAGGCGATTTTATCCCATTCTTTTTTAATGCCCGCCAGTTCCCGGATCCAGCGGACGATGTCCTGGTCACCGCTGATGTCCAGGCCGCTGAGCTCGCGCAGCACCCGGTGGAAAAGACCCTCCTGGGTACCCATATCAATGTGAGCCGTGCCGGTACCCAGGTCCATATCCTTCAGGGCAACGCGGGAAATATATTCGTTTTCGCCCAGCTTTTCAATGGCGTTGTTGATATCCCGCAGGCGCCGGACCTCGCCCACGGCCTCCCGGACGGCGTTCTCCAGCTGCTGCCGCAGCCAATGGTCGTTTTCTAATTCGTCTACCCAGCGGGGCAGGTTGACATTGACCTCGGCCACAGGGAATTCGTAGAGGGCCTCCTCCATGATATGGAGGATGTCGTCCTCCGTTAAGTTCAGGCAATTTACCGGCAGCACCGGCACGTCATAGGCTTCTTCCAGCTCACCGGCAAGGGCGATGGTCTCCTCGTCCAGGGGGTGCCGGGAATTGAGCAAAATAACGAAGGGTTTACTCAGCTCTTTGAGTTCCCAGACGACCCGTTCTTCGGCATCAATATAATCCTGGCGTGGTATCTCGGTAATACTGCCGTCAGTAGTTACCACGATGCCGATGGTGGCGTGATCGGTAATGACCTTGCGGGTCCCCGTCTCGGCGGCCTCCTGAAAGGGGACCGGGTTTTCAAACCAGGGGGTCCGCACCATCCGGGGTCCTTCGGCGTCCTCATAACCCTGGGCCCCTGGTACGGTGTAGCCGACACAATCCACCAGCCGCACCCGCATCTTCAGCCCCTCACGGACGGCGACCTCCACCGCTTCATTGGGAATAAACTTGGGTTCCGTAGTCATGATCAGGCGACCGGCGCCGCTCTGGGGCAATTCGTCCCTGGCCCGGTCCCGATCGTTGGGGTTCTTGATGTTCGGCAGCACTAGCTTCTCCATGAACTGCGTGATGAAGGTTGATTTGCCGCTGCGTACCGGCCCCATGACACCGAGATAAATATCGCCACCGGTACGTTCGGTTATGTCCCGGAAAATGTCCCGTTTTTCCACCCCGTATTCTCCCTCCCCAGACCTGAATTTTTCCGTCCGCATGGCTACTGGCATGTTTTAACAGTACATTTATATGAGTCAACCATAAAAATATAACCCGGAAAAAATTTTTTAGGACAACCCCTAGGATTAACCTAATTCCAGGGGTAGGCAGTTAGTGCTATCCTTCTGGTTAACCTCTTAAGAAAGAATCTATGCGGCTTGAACCATGAAAAGAACCCGCTAGGAGGGCGGGTTATTGGTTTTACCAGGCGCCTATTTCTACCTCGTGGGTCCGGGGGCGCTCCATCAGAGCGGCCACGCAGTCGCTGGCAGGTTTGCCTTGATAAAGGACCTGGTAAATTTCTTCGGTAATGGGCATGCGGATGTTATACTGGCGGGCCAGTTCCCGGGCTGCGGCCGTAGTCCGGACACCCTCCACCACCATGCCTACTGCCGCCAGGACTTCCTCCAGGGCCTGACCCTGCCCCAGGAGGATCCCGGCACGGCGGTTGCGGCTGTACATCGAGGTGCAGGTAACAATCAAATCGCCGATGCCGCTAAGGCCGGCGAAGGTCAGGATTTTGCCGCCCAGGGCCACCCCCAGGCGGGCGATCTCCGCCATCCCCCTGGTCATAAGGGCGGCGCGAGCATTATCTCCCAGCCCCAGGCCGTCGGCCATTCCCGTAGCCAGGGCAATGATGTTCTTCAAGGCCCCGCCGAACTCCACGCCGGTAATATCCGGGTTAGTGTAAACGCGAAAGGTAGGATCCATAAAAACGTCCTGGACGTACTCCGCTGTTTGCCGGTCGGCGGCAGCCACCACGACGGTGGTGGGCAGGCCGCGTCCCACTTCCTCGGCATGGCTGGGGCCGGATAAAACCACCACCCGGTCCAGGCCCTCTTCAGCCAGAACTGTAGATAAGCGTTTTTTCGTCTCCAGTTCCAGGCCCTTGGCCGTATTGACGATAATTACACCTGCAGGTAAGAGAGGTCGGAGTTCTTGGGCCATTAACCGGACGGCGTGGGAAGGAACGCTGAGGACGACGAGATCTACCTCCCTGATCGCCGCCGCCAGATCTGCTGTAAGCGTAATCGTTGCCGGCAGGACCACCTCCGGCAAATAGGCCCTGTTTTCCCTTAGTTTCTTTAATGCGGTCACTTGTTCCGGCCGCCGCGCCCAGAGATTAACCCGGAAACCTTTCCGCGCCAGCAGGACAGCCAGGGCCGTCCCCCAACTGCCGGCACCGACAACGGCAATTCGCTCCAGCACTTAGCTCCGCTCCCCCAGTTTATGTTCTGTCCCGGCCAGCAGGCGTTCAATATTGGGCCGGTGACGATATATTATCAGGGCTGCCCCGGCAAAGGTGAACAGGATATACGGCCAGGGACGGTGAAAGTATATGACCAGGAAGGGAGCAATAGCCGCGGCGACAATGGACCCCAGGGAAATATAACGGGAAAAGATTACTACCACTAGCCAGATTAAGAGGGCCCCCAGGGCCGCCAGGGGAGCCATGGCCAACAAGGCCCCGGCAGTGGTGGCTACGCCGCGACCTCCCTGAAAGTCCAAGAAAATGGACCAGTTGTGGCCGGCAATGGCCAGCATGGCCGTCAGGATGGCCAGCCCAGGACCGCCGAAGGCCTGGCCCAGCCATACAGCCACCACTCCTTTAAAGGCGTCCACCCCCAGGACCACCAGCCCGGGGATCGTGCCCATGGTTCGTAGGGTATTAGTAGCCCCGACATTACCGCTACCCCGCCGCCGGATATCAAAGCCGTAAATATAGCGCCCAACGACATAGGCAGTGGGAATGGACCCTACCAGGTAGGCCAGCACCAAGGCGAGCAACCACATACTTTCCCCTTCCTTTCCGCTTTAACGTTCCCTGCCACGCCGGAAGATTAAACGAACCGGTGTACCTGTAAAGCCAAAGGCCTGTCGCAACTGGTTTTCCAAGTAACGCTGGTAAGAGAAATGGACACCTTCGGGGCGGTTGGTAAAGAAGACAAAGGTCGGCGGTTTAACCTTCACCTGGGTGGCGTAATAGATCTTTACCTCCTGGCCTTTAACCGCGGGCGGTGGTGTCAGGAGTACTGCCTCCCGGACGACGGTGTTTAACGTCCCGGTGGCTATCCGCCGGCTGGCTGCCGCACCTACAGTATCGATAGTCGCCAGGACCTGGTTTACCCGCTGGCCAGTCAGGGCGGAGATAAATAACACTGGAGCATAGGACATAAAGATGAGTTCCTGCTGTACTGCCTCCCGGTAGCGGGCCATGGTTTTATCATCCCGGGGCACCAGGTCCCACTTGTTCACTATTATTATAGACGCCTTGCCCTGCTCATGACCATAACCGGCAATTTTTTTATCCTGTTCGGTAACACCCTCGGTGCCATCCAGGACGATCAGAACCACATCGGCTCGTTCCACGGCCCGCAGGGCCCGTAAAACGCTATAACGTTCTGTAGACACCGTAATCCGGCTCTTCCGGCGCATACCAGCAGTGTCAATAAGTATGTATTCCTTGTCTCCCCGGCGGATATAGGTGTCAATAGCGTCCCTGGTCGTGCCTGGCAGCTCGCTGACAATCACCCGTTCCTCTCCCAGGAGGTGGTTGACCAGGGATGATTTACCCACATTGGGTCGCCCGACTACGGCCACCTTCAGGGCTTCTCCCTCTTCCCCGGCGGGGGTTTCCGGTAAGAGCTCGATTACTTGATCCAGGAGATCGCCGATATTCATCCCGTGGGCCGCTGAAATAGGCAAGGGGTCCCCCAATCCCAGCCGGTAAAATTCGTGGGTTACGGCGGGGTCGCTGAAGTCTTCAACCTTGTTGGCCACCAAAAGCACCGGCCGGTCGGAGCGGCGTAACAGGGCGGCTATCTCTTCATCGTCGGCTGTTATCCCAGTGCGGCTGTCTACCAGGAAGATGATCACGTCGGCTTCTTTCAGGGCCTGTTCCGCCTGGCTCCTGACCCTGGCTACCAGGGGGTCGTCCAGGCGGGCGGCAATACCACCGGTGTCGACTAGGGTAAACTGGCGGCCGCACCATTCCGCGTCCCGGTACAGGCGGTCCCTTGTAACCCCGGGGGTATCTTCGACAATGGCCACCCGGCCGCCGGTGATGCGGTTAAACAGGGTCGATTTGCCGACATTGGGCCGGCCGACGATGGCGACTACAGGTTTGGGCATAATTTCCTCCGCAAATAGACTTCCACCATAAATGGATGTGATTTGCATTATCGCTGCAGGGCTGGCGGTACAGGCTCCAGGCTCCGTGGTTCTCGGCTAGCAAACTATGCGCTCAGCCTTCCTCGGCGGCAGGGGTGGCGGGACTCTGTCCTATTAGTTATCCCCATAGGGCTGAAAAAAGCTCTGTACCAGCCCCTCTCCTGTGGTCGGAACAACCCGGACGGCTAACCCTAACTGCCGGGCGAGATCTGCCGGCGTCAGATCATCCAGGAAAACCGGGGTATCGCTCTTGAGCATGACATCCGGCAGGATAATCTCACCATCCTTTTCCCGGGCCCAGGCAGCAGCTTCCGCCAGGCCGGTCTGGAGATCCCGGCCGGTGAGGAGACCGGCCACCGTTACCTCCGGCCCGAAGAAACGGTTGGGTATAGCGACTACCCTGGCCTCCAGGCCAGGGCTTTTTCGGGTAAGTCGTTGAACCAGTCCGGTCAGGAGGGGAGCAGCCAGGGTACCGGTGGCGACCACCACCCGGCGCGGCCGGGACGGCACCGGGCGGTTTTCTTTTAACGCTCCGGCGAATTCATCCAGGAAGAGGCGGGTGATACCAATACCGTTTTCCGTCTGGGGAAAGTCGTCATAATAACCGGCCGGGGGTACAGGTACCCCCGCCAGCAGGTAGAGTTCGTCGGCCCCATAGACCAGGCCCCGGCCGTGGCGCTGGCGGAAATCCGCCTGCCAGGCCGCGAGCCGGGCAATTATTTCCCCGGCCGCCGCCGGTCCCACCCGCCGCAAGGGGAATAACTTCTCCCGGCCGGAAGTCAAGCCTACCGGGACCACGGCAATGGACTGCACCGCCGGGAAGAGGCCACCCAGGTCCTCTACCGTCCGCGCTAGCTCCGGGCCGTCGTTAAGCCCCGGGCAAAGGACAATCTGGGTATGGACCTGGATGCCGGCCGCAGCCAGGCGCTGCAGCTGGTCCATAATGGGTCCGGCGCCTGGGTTACCCAGAATCCTTTGCCGTAACTCCGGGTTGGTGGTATGGACGGATACATAGAGGGGACTGAGATGCCAGCGCTCGATGTAATCCCAATCCTGGGGTTTTAAATTGGTCAGGGTGATAAAGTTACCGTGTAAAAAGGAGTAGCGATAGTCATCATCTTTGAGATAAAGGCCCCGGCGGAGACCGGCCGGCATTTGATCTACGAAGCAAAAGAGGCATTTGTTGGCGCAGTGCCGCAGGCCGTCAAAGGTGGGGTTGGCAAACTCCAACCCCAGATCCTCACCATAATCCTTTTCAAGGTCCAGGAGCCAGGTTTCACCATCAGCCTTCTTGATCTTTACCTGCAGGTTTTCATCAGCACAGAGATAATGGTAAGCAATAAGGTCAGGCACTGGCTCGCCGTTAATAGTCACTATTTCATCGCCGGGGGTGATCCCCAGTTCAGCAGCAATACTATCGGGTTGGACGGCAGTTATCACTGCCCGCGCCTCGGGCAAAAAACTCAGCTCCCTGCTGGTTCCATTGTTTCGCCCTAATTATCCAATATTTTACCCCGATCGTCAAGTTTTTACCTGCAACCGGGGCTTCAACCCGGCTGCAGGGACCGGTTGTTTTAGCCCCCCAGATAGGCACCCCTGGACCTCTTCTACTAGACCAGCCAGGGTCCGGTAGTCGCGCCTGAGACTCCAACATAATAGCCACCGGCTCGGGGTTGCCAGATGGCGGTAGCGCCGGCAGAAACCGCCCGCCCGCCACAAGAGGGAGACACGCCGGGAGACATCTAGCCACACTACCTCCCCTTGTTCCCGTCCCATAATGGCCAGGAAACTCGCCACCGCCAACCGGGCGGCTGCCCCGTCATTACCCACGGCGGCGGTATATACTGCTGTGCCGGTGCGATCTTGACCCAGGTAGCGCAGGCCTCCCCGCCCTTCCGGAGCATCAAAGTGGGGGAGTTTTTTTAACTGTTGCCAGTCCGGCAGTTGAGTGGGAGTAAGCCAACCCAGGTGCAGGGCGGCGGCGACGACGCCGGCATGGGTGCCGCTAAAGCAGGCGTAAATAACTATCATCGAGGGATCCTCCGAAAATGGATGTGGGAAGTTGGAATATTACCTCTGCCAGAGGAGGCGGTGGCGGTCGACAAATGCGACCAGCTGGAAATAGGCTATCCGGGTGCCCAGGATGACCAGGGGCCGCCCAGGAGTGGTCATTCCAAGGCGCCGGGAGGTGAAGCCCCCCAGGACCATTAACCGGTTGACGAAGGGGGAAGTGTTGAGAAGTAGCAACTCCCCCCGGGGTAGTCCCAGGGCTGCAGCCAGGTCGTAAAGGAGGGCTTCAAAACGGTCACCCAGGTTCTTTTTACCCACTGCGTAAACGTTATTACCGTAAGGGTCGCGGCCCATATATTTTAGTTCCCCTTCTTCTCCCCGGCTGCTGGCATCAAAATACGGCAGGGACATGAGTTCCGCTGCCGCAGGTAAACGGTCCCGGGGCAGCAGCCCCAGGTGGATGGCTGCTGCCGTTACCGAGGAGTGGGAACCGCCAAAGCAATGGTAGATAACCTGCATCTCAGTCCTTTTGCCAGTCCGCCCGTTCGTCATTGGTGTCAATCTTCGTATGAGGTTTAGCTAGCGGCCGGACTGCATCCCCTTCCTCACTCATTTCTTTAGTGATCTCTTCCTTTTTAATATTGATATTGATATTACTCTTAAGGTCTTTGTTCACCAGGGGTTTAGAGGCCTGGCGCCAGCCCAGCAGGTTGACCCATTCTATGGAGGTAAATTGTTTTAACCTGACCAGGGCCTTTTCCCAGCTGCCGGCCGAAATCAAGAGGAAAATACCGCCGCCGACGACAAAGGCCAGCAGGACAAAGAAGACACCTTTCCAGTCGGCAGCCGTACTGGGAGTCCGGGCCGCTGTCGGAGTGGCAGCGAAACCCAGAACCGGTGGTACGACGTCGGCGAAGAGGGCAGCCCCCCGCTCCGCTTCTTGACGGGTGTTGGTATGGGTACCAACCTCCAGGAGCATAGCCCTGGGGGAGAGGTCCTGGTTATAGCTACCAGCACCGATGAATATCCCTTTGATTAAGCCGGGGTAGCGGGCATCGGCTGCTGCCTTCAATCTTTTAGCATAATCCAGGTTGGCGCCCATATTCTGGTTTTCCCGGCCGACGACCAGCCGGACCATGGTGACATCCTGGCCGTTAATGGTGCGGCGGTAAAAGGTGGGATCAGGTACACCATCCCGGTGGATATCGAACAGGGCCGCCGCCCCTTTTTGCAGTAAGGACAATGCCGTGCGGCGGGAACGCCGGTAAGCGCCGTCGTCATGGGGGGCATGGGAAGTCGTATCGTGGATGACCGTCAACCCCAGGCTACGCAGGCGATCACTGAAGGCGCTACCGACCTTGAGGATACCACCGTTGCCGGGAATACTTTGCGTACCGTCGGAAGGTACGTAGGATTCATCGTCATGGGAGTGGTAAACGCCAATTATCTGGCTGCCGGCCTGAGCCGGAGCCGCACTACCCATAGGGCTGGGTTGGCCGGCCAGGGTGGGGCTCTCCTCCCCATTGAGGGAGATCTGCTCGATACCTATTTCCCGGCAGATGCCCCGGTTGCCCTCAATACGGATTACCCGGTAACGATGGTTGTCAGCGGAGATAAACTCATCATGGATATAGACTTTGCGAGCCATCATATCCAGGACCCGGCCCTGCTCATCAACCAGGATGGAGTATTGACCGCTGGTATGGTTAACTGGCAAAAGCTCGGTCAGGCTGAAAACCCGGGCAGCCGGTACCCGCTCCTGATTCCGATTATAGCCAATGGCCAGCAGGGCCAGGGCCAGGACTAGCAGACCCAACCCACCCCAGACGCGGATGGAACGGCTGATTTTATTCATTACCCTCGCCCCCTCTGCCTTGAGTTGACTCAGTGTTTGTATCCGCCGGGGTTCGTTTCAGGGTCGGACCTTTCAGGCCTGCCAGCAAGGAACGGTCGTGGGTACCAATTTGCGGGCCGCCCTGCACCCTTTCCCTAATTTCCCCGATTAATTCTGCCAGGAGAACAGCTACCACGGCAGCCATAAAGGTGGCGTCAATAATCCCGGCGCCGCCGAAGGCCACAGTCCCCCGCAGGCCCAAGCGCAGGTAAAAGATAAGGTCAGTAAGGTCCAGTAGCAGGACGCCCAGGATTGCTCCCACAAAGGCTGCCCGGCGGGAACGGCCGACCAGGTAGGCTACTAAGCCAGCGACGATGGGGTAATAATAAAGGGGATCAAGGAGGTTTAGGGCGTAGACATTCCAGGCTTCGCGGCCGCGGGTGATGTAGGTGATGCCGAAAAGAACGGCAGCAGTCACAACCGCCCCCAGCAGGGCCCGCCCTGTCTCCCGGGCTGTACCGGCCCGGTAGAGGACATAAACGGCCAGGCCAAGGGGTATCAGGGTACCGCCGACATTGAGGGAAGTAACGACGCGGCCGCTGGTCAAGGGGATGTTGATAAAGCTGCCGGCGATCATGGCCGCAATCAAGACCAGGGCGGTACGATCGTTCAAATACAGGCGATCCAGGACCCGGTGAGCCAGGCCGAAATAAACCAGGCCAAAGATAATAACCAGCAACAAAACGCCAATGGTATATCCCGTCATGGGAATCCTCCTTCCAGGAATAGATTTCCCCGCCAGGATAGAAATATACTGCCATCAAAAAAAGCCCGAATGCTAAGCATCCGGGTCTTCTCTACCACCGCCTCGCCGCGGCTTCGTGCTAAATTTACTGACGCTTCGAGCCGGATCGCCTTCCACCAGATCCGCCAGCCCTTTTTTAACTATACCCGATGGTATTGTATTCCCTCCAGCCAGGCTCTGGTCTGGCCGGTGATGACTACCGGGCTGATGGCCAGGTCGGCTGGAGTACGACAACCAGTTAGCAGGCAGATGCGTTTTAAGTCTTCCTGCCAGTTAAAGATCTCGCGGGTCAGATTATCTTCACCCTGTTCCAGGAGGATTTTAAGAAAATAACCAGCGGCGCCGACGATTCTGGCCCCTAGGGCCAGGGCACCGGCAGCATCCAGGGCGTGGCGGATACCGCCGGTAGCTACGATCTCTACCAGCGGGCCCAGGTATTTAATCTCCAGGATGCTTATTGCCGTGGGTAATCCCCATCCCGTTAGAGCGGTAATCTGGCGTTCCCGGCGCCTGTTTTCAATGGCAGCAAAATCGGTCCCCCCGCGGCCGCCGACATCGAGAATCCGGACACCGGCATGGTACAGCTGCCGGGCCGCTTCCCGGGAGAGGCCAAAGCCGACTTCTTTGGCGATAACCGGGACCTCCAGGGTAGCGACGAGGTCCCGGATATTATCCAGCCAGCCCCGGAAGGAGCGGTCACCCTCAGGCATGACCAGCTCCTGGGCTGCATTTAGATGTACCTGTAACCCGTCGGCGGCAATCATATCTACCGCCTTAGCCGCTATGGCCGGGGGGTTGCCGGCGCCGATGTTGGCCAGGATTAACCCGTCCGGATTTTCCTGGCGCACGACGGTAAAACTCGCCCGCCACTCTTTATTCTCCACTGCTCCCTTCTGGGAACCTACGGCCAGGGCAATACCCGTCTTCCGCGCCACCCGGGCCAGGGCGGCGTTGATGGCCGTTGTCTCTGGCGGGCCGCCAGTAAGGGCGTTAATAATAAAAGGGGCGGCCAGGGTTTTCCCCAGCCACCGGCAACTAAGATCGATATCGGACCAGTCAAGTTCTGGCAGGGCCTGATGGATAAGGTGGACATCCTCCAGGCCGTTGCCGCCGCTGTTATCTCCCTGGAAAAGGCGCAGGTGTTCCAGCTTGCGCCGGCCCCGGCCTTCGTTCTCTTTATCTTTCACGTCAAACCCTCACTGGCAGCGTTACTGGTCGGCGGATTGGTTTTCCTCAAAAAGCTCCCCAAAGAGGTCGCCAAGTTTAACGCCGCTATCACTTTGAGGTTCGGCAGGCTTTTCCGCCGGCCGGGGTTGTTTCCTGGCCTTTTCCCGGGCAGCCTGGCGCAGGCTCAGGCTCATCCGCTGGGCTTCCTGATCTACCCCCAGGATCTTTACCGGGATGGTTTCGCCAACGCTGACGACGTCCTCGGGTTTATCGACGTGGCGGTCAGCCAGCTGGGAGATGTGCACCAGGCCTTCAATACCCGGTTCAACCTCCACAAAGGCACCAAAGGGGGCCAGGCGGAGAACTTTACCTTCAACAACGGTTCCTACCGGATAGCGTTCGGCTGCTGTGTC
Source organism: Moorella naiadis (nom. illeg.) (assembly GCF_051020825.1). Classification (NCBI taxonomy): domain Bacteria; kingdom Bacillati; phylum Bacillota; class Clostridia; order Neomoorellales; family Neomoorellaceae; genus Neomoorella; species Moorella naiadis (nom. illeg.). The sequence continues at coordinate 33,186 of NZ_JAXGFQ010000021.1, read as the reverse complement.
CCAGGGATTGGGCAGAAGTTGCTTGCGGCCCAGGGATACCTTACCGCCCTCCCGGTCGATGCCCAGGATCTTTACTTCAATTTCCTGGCCTTCGCTCAGGGCATCCCGGGGATGCTCGACCCGGCCCCAGGATATTTCCGATACATGGAGCAGGCCGTCAACCCCGCCCAGATCAACGAAAGCACCAAAGTTAGTTAAGCGCCGGACAATACCCTTCCGTACCTGGCCAGCCTCCAGGCTTTCCCAGGTGGCCTGGCGCTGTTTTTCATATTCCTCTTCGAGGATGGCCTTCCGGGAGAGAACGACTTTATTCTTGCTGCGGTCGAGTTCAATTACCCGCAGGCGCAGGGTCTGGCCCAGGTAGGCGTTCAGGTCTTCAACATAACCCTTTTCTACCAGGGAGGCCGGTAAGAAGCCCCTGACACCGACGTCAATCAGGAGACCACCCTTGACGACTTCGATAACTTCGCCGGTGATCTCTTCGCCACTGGCCAGTTTCTCTTCTAATTTTTCCCAAGCCACCCGCCGGTCGGCCCGTCGCTTGGACAATACTGGATGGCCTTCTTCATTTTCCGGCCGTAAAACCATAACCTCTATCATATCGCCCTCGGCTACCACTTCATGGGGGTCGGTCACGTTACGATGGGATAGTTCGTTCAAGGGAATGATCCCCTCGGATTTACCTCCCACATCTACCATAACTTCATTATCCGTTATCTGGATGACCGTACCCCTAACGATGCTGCCGCGGCGCAGTTCCGGCATCCTGGCGGTTATCTGCTGCATCTCATTACGCTGCTCTTCCTGGGTCCCGGTTTCTTCCGCAGCTCCCTCTGGTACCTCCTGTTCCTCATCGGCAGCAGCATTTTCCGTACCTGCCGCCGGTTCTCCGGTCCCGTTTTCCGGCTCGACAACTACCGCGTTACCTTCTGGCTCTGCTGGGGCTGACGCCTCGCCAGCGGCCGCTGGTTCCTGGGCGGTTACCGGTACCTTTTCTTCTTCCGGGACCATCGTTTTTTCCTCTCCAGTCAACATTACAACTACCTCCTCAATAATCCACGCTGGGGTCGAAGCGCCACCTGTGACCCCGACCCTCCGGGTATTTATGAACCACTGGCGACACAACTCCCCGGCCCTTTCCACATGGTAAGTTGGCGTCCCCGTCGCCCGGCAGAGTTCTGCCAGGTGACGGGTATTGGCGCTTTCCTTACCACCGACGACGACCATTACGTCTACCTGGCGCGCCAACCTGATTGCCGCTTCCTGGCGCTGGTGGGTGGCCTGGCAAACGGTATTGTGTACTACCAGAGTATCCGTATTGGAACGCAAGGCTGCAGCAACTTCCATCAAACGGGATTCCGGCTGGGTAGTTTGGGCCAGGACCGCCCGCCGCGGGTGAAAGGGTAAAGCTGCCGCTGCTTTTTTATCAGGAACTACCACGGCCCCCGGTCCGGCCCAGCCCAAGATGCCCTGAACTTCGGGGTGACCGGCTTCGCCAACGATTACGACCTGGTAACCGGCCGCAACCATCTTTTGAGCCAGCCGCTGGGCCCGCCGCACGTAAGGGCAGGTGGCATCGATGATCTCCAGGCCCTTAGCCCGGGCCCGGTCCAACGTTTCCGGGGTTGTCCCGTGGGAACGAATCAAGATCCGGTCGCAATCGACCTCTGCCAGGGAGGCCACCGGGCGGACGCCTTCCCTGGCGAGTTGCGCCACCACCTGGGGGTTATGGATCAGCATACCCAGGGAGGCCACCGGTTTGGGAGCCCGCCGGGCCTTTTCTACGGCGCGCGTGACGCCGAAACAAAACCCTGCATAATCGGCCACAATCACTTCCATTACTGGTTCTGGCATGAGATAAAGACATCTTCTCCTACTCAGGCTAAAAACTAGTTTGCTGATTCCCGGCAAACAATATTACATTTCGCGAAAAAGCCGTAAAATCCTGCCTGCCGCTAAAAAAAGCCGCTTATTAGACCAGCATTTTCTTTATTTCCTGGTAGGCGGCTGAGGTTAAGTCCTGGACCTGCTGAGGTGTATAGCTTTTGCCGGAAATTGTCATTTTTAAGGGGCGACCGAAGGTCACCCTGATGCGGCCGCCGCGAAAGATCCTATTGGTATCTTTAACGGCTACCGGTACCAGCGACGCCCCGGTCTTTAGAGCCAGTACCGCTGCCCCGGCCTGAAAGGGGAGCAATTGCCCGTCCGGGCTCCGGGTACCCTCGGCAAAGATGCCCAGGACCTGGTCCTGGCGAAGGACTTGCAGGGCGGTTTTCAGGGCGGCCCGGTCTGCTTCCTCACGGCGTACCGGAAAGGCCTGCAGGCCCTTGATGATGTATTTAAAAATGGGAAGGCGGAAAAGTTCTTCCTTGGCCATAAAGCGCACCAGGCGCGGGCAGGCGACGCCGACGGCCACCGGATCCAGGTAGGAGGTATGGTTGGCGACGAGGACCACCGGGCCTACCTCCGGTATATTCTCCCGGCCCCGGACTTCCCAGCGGCAGATAAAGCGGAGAAAAAGATAGCAGATGAACTTGGCGAAGTAGTAAAACACCTTGGGTTCCTCCGAAAATAGGGTTCTTGCGAAAATAAATTCTTGTAGTAAGCCTTTGGCTAGGGGGCTGGCGGTACAGGTCTCCAGGCTCCGTGGTTCTCGGCGAGCAAACTTGGCGCTCAGCCTTTTTCGGCGGCGGGGGCGGCTCGGCTGTATCTCTTTGAATAAACGCAGCGGGGAGCGGAACTCTTCGTTCCTTAATTTACGTTACGATCCCCATCCCGTTCACCGCCGCCTCACTGCGGCTTCGCTGAGTTTGCTTTACGCCTCGAGCCAAGTCGCCTTCCGCCTGTACCCGCCAGCCCTCTACTCAACCCATATTTTCATATCTTCATGGCGGGGGCGTTAGCCCCCATGAGGGGCTCCTCCGCAATGAAGAGGCATCCAAATAAAATGATTACCGATTAGGGGTCAATCAGGGTCAGCAAACGGGCTACTACCTCGGTAGCGGTCATCTGATCGGTATTGATAATAATCGCATCTGGGGCAGGCTTTAAAGGAGCTACTTCCCGCCCGCTGTCCAGGGCATCCCGTCGACGGATCTCTTCTTTAATTTTTTTCAGCTCGACTGGTTGGCCGGCGTCCAGAAGTTCCCGGTGACGCCGCCGGGCCCGTTCTTCCAGGCTGGCTGTCAAGAAAAATTTATAGGGGGCCCCGGGCAGGACCCAGGTGCCGATATCGCGACCATCCATGACTACCCGGTTGGAGGTAGCCATTTCCCGCTGCAGTTTTACTAGCCGTTGACGCACCTCAGGTACACTGGCGACCAGGGATACGTGACGGGAGACATTAGTTTGCCTGATGGCCGCCGTAACTTCCTCGCCGTCGCAGTAAACGGCTATACCCCTGGCGCCCCGGTCCTCCAGGCGAATAGCAGTCTCCTGCGCCAGCTTTACCAGGCGCTCATTGTCATGAAGCTTGATTCCTTGGCGCAGGGCCTTCCAGGTCAGGGCCCGGTACATGGCGCCGGTATCGATATAGAGATAGCCAAGCCGGGCCGCCAGGAGCCGGGCCACGGTACTCTTACCGGCACCGGCGGGACCGTCGATGGCAATATTACCTCTCAAACCAGGTCATCCTTTTCTCCCATTTCTTCTATCATAACCGTGCATAACCGTGCATAACCGTGCCTAGGCCGGGTTTTTAAGCCTCCCCTTCCCGCCATATAACCCCCAACCGGGCCAAGTCGGCCGTAAAACCAGGATAGGATACAGCCATACATTCGGCTCCCCTGATAACCGTTGTGCCGGTAGCCACCAGGCCGGCTACAGCCAGAGCCATAGCCAGGCGGTGATCGCCGTGGCTGTCCACCACGGCCCCGTGGAGATGACTCCGGCCCTTAATCAGGAAGCCATCAGACCAGGGGGCAATATCTGCCCCCATCCGGGCCAATTCTGTGGCTACCAGGGTAATGCGATCGCTTTCCTTGACCTTTAATTCGGCGGCATCCCTGATGGTGGTTTCTCCTTCGGCCAGGACGGCAGCCACCGCCAGGACCGGTATCTCATCTATCAACCGTGGTATTAGGGGTCCACCAATCTCCAGGCCCCGCAGGCAGCTGGAGGAGACGCGAATGCTCCCGGCAGGTTCGCCACCTGTTTCCTCCGCCGGGGTTATCTCCAGCTGCGCTCCCATAGCCGTCAAGGCATCGATTATTCCTGTACGGCTGGGGTTTAAATTGACACCCTCCAGGGTAATTTCCGCCCGGGGGTGCAGGCAACCGGCGACCAGGAAGAAGGCCGCTGCCGAGATATCCCCTGGTATATTGATGGTCAGGGGCTGAAGGGGCTGCCGGCCTCTGATCCTGATCCGGTTACCCTCCACCTGGAGGTCGGCCGCGGCGGCCCGGAGCAGGCGCTCGCTGTGATCCCGGGAGGGATAAGGCTCGGTAATGACCGTCTCACCGGGGGTAAAGAGACCGGCCAGGAGGAGAGCCGACTTCACCTGGGCGCTGGCTACGGGAAGGGTGTACTCCAGGGGCTGCAGGTTGCCACCCCGGACGCTTAAAGGGGCCAGCTGGCCGTCGCGCCGGCCCCAAATCTTCGCCCCCATGGCCTGTAAAGGCCTGGTTACCCGCCCCATAGGCCGCTGGCGTAAGGAAGGGTCGCCGCTCAGCACGCTGTAAAAGGGCTGCCCGGCCAGCACACCCAGGAGCAGGCGCATGGTAGTGCCGGAGTTGCCGGCATCGAGGATCGTTTCCGGTTCGCAGAGGGAATTTAACCCCCGGCCCCGTACTGTTACCCTACCTTCATCCGGACCGGTAATGTCCGCCCCCAGGGCCCGCAGGCAGGCCAGGGTGCAGAGGCAGTCAGCCCCAGACAGGAAGCCATTAATGGTGGTCGTACCATTGGCCAGGGCGCCGATGATGGCCGCCCGGTGGGAGATGGATTTATCCCCCGGCGGTTTGATGACTCCCTCCAGGGTATGCGGCGGTTGGATTATAAGATCCATGCTATCTCCTAAATTCTATATAAAAATGGTTGTCAGCCCTTCCCCAGCCTACTTAATTCAAACTACCAGGAATAACCCCTGCTGTCAAGGACTTTAAAGCATTCGCACGTTAATCCCAGAATCCTTTAAGATCTCCAAAGCCCTGGTGGCAGCCGCCGCTGTGGTAAAGCCCAGGCGGATGCTGCCTCCCTCCCCTTCCCGGACCCGCAGGATCTCGATATCAATAATATTAATGCCGGCATTCCCCAGGGAAGTGGCCAGGGCGGCGATAACCCCGGGCCGGTCGGGGACGGTAACCACCAGTTCATAGAGGGCCGGCAGGAGGCCCTTCTGGCGGGCCGGAACCTGGGAGCGCAAGGCCCGGGCCTGGCTGAGGGCGGTTTCCAGGCCCTGAGCGTCGCCCCGGCGGATCATCCCGGCCAGGGCGTCAATCCGGTCGCGCCAGGAATTCAGCAGGGCCAGGATGGCCTGCTGGTTGTGCAAAAAAATATCCCGCCAGATGACCGGGTCACCTCCGGCGATGCGGGTAGTATCCCGGAACCCACCGGCGGCCAGCATCAAAGTCAGGGGGTGCTCCCGGGCTAGCTCCCCGGAAGCCCCCACCAGGCTGACGGCCAGAAGGTGGGGTAGATGGCTGATACCTGCCACAATGAGGTCATGCTCGTCAGGGTCCAGGGTAATAACCCGGGAACCCAGGGCCTGGAGCAGGTTCGTCAGGTCTTGTTGGGCTTCCCTGTCAGTGCTTGGAGTTGGTGTCAGGATATAGACAGCATTCTCCAGCAGGTAACCATCGGCAGCACTGATACCGGCGCGCTCGGAACCGGCCATGGGATGCCCGCCAATATAACGGGCCCGGCCCCGGAAGATCTTTTCTAGTTCCCGGACTACCGCCCCTTTGACACTGCCGGTGTCGGTGACAATGGTACCAGGGTCCAGGAAGGGGGCGATATCCCCTGCCAGCCGTCCCAGGACCCCCACAGGTACGGCCAGGATAACCACCCCTGCACCCTGGACTGCAGCCGCCGGGTCAGTCGCCACCCTGGTGATGGCCCCGCTTTCCAGGGCCGCTGTCATGGTTTCCGGATGCCGATCATAACCTGCTATTTCCTGAACACCGCACCGGCCCAGGGCCAGCCCCAGGGAACCGCCAATCAGCCCTAACCCTAGGATGGCCACCCGGGAAATAGAGAGCGGCACCTTGGTAGCAGTACGGGGATTTGGCGCTGGTGTTTCCTGGGAGTGATGGTCTTCGTCCTTTACCGGCTTGCCGGTGAAAACTGAAGCAATAATGGGGTGGTTACCGTTCATAATCTGCACCCCCATTACAGGTATAAGAGCCCAGAACCAATAATAAAGACGTTCTATTTTTCAGGCCTGCCAGGACATCCTTTAAAGGCGAATCCGTTGCTTTTCCTTCACAATCGATAAAGAACAAGTATTCACCGAGCTCTTGTTTGGTGGGCCGGGATTCAATCCTAGTCAGGTTGATCCCAGCCTCCGCAAAGTCCTTTAAAATAGCATAGAGGCTGCCGGGCCGGTTGGCCACTGCTGCTACCACCAGGGAGGTTTTATAAGGACCGGGTAGCTTCGGGGTTCCCTGGCCCAGGATCCAGAACCGGGTTTTATTATCCGGATAGTCCTCAATCTCTGTAGCTACCAGGGGCACCTGGTACAACCCGGCGGCGAAGGTAGAGGCAATGGCTGCCAGGTCGGGCCGTTGTTGCGCCTGGCTGGCAGCCGCGGCCGTACTGGTTGTCGGTTTGATAGCAACTCCGGGGAGATTTTGGGCCAGGTAATGACGACATTGGGCCAGGGCCTGGGGGTGGGACCAGACCTCCTTAATGGCTGCCAGGTTACCGGCCCGGCTAATTAAACAGTGGTGGATAGGCAGTACGACCTCACCGGTGACCTGGAGTTCTGGAGTCTCCAGGATCAGGTCCAGGGTGAGGTTGACGGCCCCTTCGATGGAGTTTTCTACGGGTAAAACAGCCGCTACAGCCCGACTGTCGCGGACGGCAGCCAGGACCTCAGGTAAATCAGGACAGGCCAGGAAGAGATCCTGGCCTGTCAACCGGCCCCAGATGGTTGCGGCTTCGTGGGAGTAAGTACCCTGGGGGCCCAGGTAGGCTATGCCCTTCATGAGGCCCATCCCTCCCCTAGCCGGCCGCCGGCGGCCATGATGGGTCGGATTTCCCTTACCAGAGCGGCGAATTCTTCCGGGTTCAAGGACTGGGATCCATCAGAAAGGGCCTCCTGGGGATTGGGATGGACCTCGATCATGAGGCCGTCGGCCCCGGCAGCCAGGGCGGCCCGGGCCATGGGGGCCACCATAAAGCGGCGCCCGGTCCCGTGGCTGGGATCGACGATGACCGGCAGGTGGGAGAGGTGCTTTACCGCCGGTACGGCGCTGAGGTCCAGGGTATTACGGGTATAGGTTTCAAAGGTGCGAATACCCCGTTCGCATAAAATTACCCGGCTATTACCTTCGTTAAGAATGTACTCTGCCGCCAGGAGCCATTCCTCGATGGTGGCTGAGAGGCCGCGCTTTAAGAGAATCGGTTTACCGGTCTGCCCAGCGGCTTGTAGGAGGGCGAAGTTCTGCATATTGCGGGAACCAATCTGGAGGACATCGGCCACACCGGCCACTTCGGCGACCAGATTCTGATCCATTACTTCGGTGACTACAGGGAGGCCCGTGCGTTCCCGGGCCTCGGCCAGGAATTCCAGACCCTTCGTTGCCAGTCCCTGAAAGGAGTAGGGTGAACTACGGGGTTTGTAAGCCCCACCGCGCAACATAGTCGCCCCTGCCTCTCGGACGGCAGCGGCAGTCTCCAGGAGCTGGGCACGACTCTCAACGGCGCAGGGCCCGGCGATTATCTGCACCTCCCGGCCACCGACAACAAGACCACCAACCTCTACCCGCGTATCCTCCGGGTGAAAATCCCGGCTGGCTAGTTTGTAAGGCTGCAAAATGGGGACTACCTTTTCCACCCCGGCCAGGGCAGCCACGGTTTCACACTTTAAGCGCGTTTTGTCACCGATAGCCCCGAGAATCGTCCTCTCTATACCCTGGGACAGGTGCACTTTGAATCCCTCCCGTTCCAGGCGGGTGATGACTCCCTGCTGTTCTGCTTCAGTGGCTCCGGGTTGCATAACGATAATCATGGTTTACCCCCCTGAAAACAAAACGTCACCCCCGCCAGGAGTGACGTTTTTTGTTCAAAAGAAACTCTCCTGCCGTCCTAACCATCCTACCTTGGCGCTAACCCTGCATGTTATCCCACTATACTACCATTACCTACACTATAGAATATAGCACAGCTGCCCCCTCCTGGCAAGGGGCAAACTGGTGGGGATAATCGCCGCCGGTAAACGACAAAACCTGGGTACAGCCTAAACAAGCAAGGCTGGCCAAAGAATTAGAGCTATATAGCCTCCCGGAGGCCTTGCACCAGCTTCAGGGCGCCGGGTAACCCCTGCTCATGCAGGGCCTTGACTAGGGCACTACCGACGATAATACCGTCTACCAGGGGAGCCAGCAGGCGGGCCTGCTCCGGGCTGCCGATACCGAAGCCGATGCCTAAGGGCTGTTCTGTAACCGCCCGCACCGCCGCCAGGTATTCTTTAATTCCCGGGGGCAGGCCCTCCCTGGCCCCTGTAACCCCCGTTACGGAGACACAGTAGATAAAGCCCCGGGCGTTAGCAGCAATTTTTAACAGGCGTTCCCGTGGAGTCGTCGGGGCTACCAGGGGGATCAGGGCCAGAGCTTCCGGTTCCACGGCCTGCCTTAAGGGAGCGCTCTCTTCCAGGGGTAAATCAGGAACAATCAAACCATCAACCCCGGCAGCAGCCAGGTCGGTGCCTACCCGCTCCAGGCCGTACTGGAGGAGGGGGTTATAGTAACTCATGAGGACCAGGGGAAGCTCTAAGCTGGTGCGCAGTTCCTTTGCCAGGTCGAGGATCCCGGCCAGGGTTACCCCGGCGGCCAGAGCGCGGTTACCGGCGGCCTGGATGACCGGGCCATCGGCTACCGGGTCAGAAAAAGGAACTCCCAGTTCAATGAGATCAACCCCGGCAACAGCCAGTTCCCGGACCGCTTTCCCAGTAACCTCCAGGGAAGGGTCCCCGGCGCAGAGGTAAACGATCAGGGTTTTACGTCCCTCCTGCCGGCGGGCGGCAAAGGTAGCAGTTATTCTTTCAATGCCCATGGTTAGTACTCCCTTCCTTGAGGATGGCGGCCACTTGCTGGACGTCTTTATCCCCCCGGCCGGAAAGGTTAATGATTATTATCTCTTCTGGAGCCAACCGGGGAGCCAGTTCCATGGCCAGGGCCACGGCATGGGCACTCTCCAGGGCCGGAATAATGCCTTCGGTGCGGCTCAGGAGTTGAAAGGCCTCCAGGGCAGCGGCATCAGTTACGGCTTTGTAGGTGACCCGGCCGCTATCCTTGAGGTAGCTATGCTCCGGCCCGACGCCGGGGTAATCCAGGCCCGCTGAGAGCGAGTAAACCGGCCGGACCTGGCCATTGGCATCCTGGATAAGGTAACTGCAGGCCCCCTGGAAGACCCCTGGGCGGCCGGCAGTTAAGGAGGCAGCATGCTGGCCGCTCTCAATCCCCAGCCCGGCGGCTTCGGCGCCCCACATCTTAATTCCTGTTTCCGGGATAAAGGGGTAAAAGAGGCCGATGGAGTTGCTGCCGCCGCCCACACAGGCTACCAGGTGATCAGGCAAACGACCGACGGCAGCCAGGATCTGTTCCCCGACCTCCCGGCCGATGACGGATTGAAAGTCCCGCACTATCATGGGAAAGGGGTGGGGGCCGACTGCTGAACCTAGGAGATAATAAGTGGTCTCGACGTTGGTGACCCAGTCTCGCAGGGCCTCGTTGACGGCGTCCTTCAAGGTGGCGCTGCCGGTGGTTACCGGTATCACCCTGGCCCCCAGGAGTTCCATGCGAAAGACGTTCAGGGCCTGGCGACGGGTGTCTTCGGCGCCCATATAGATAATACACTCCATACCCAGGAGGGCTGCCGCCGTAGCTGTGGCCACCCCGTGCTGGCCGGCCCCCGTCTCGGCGATAAGGCGTTTCTTACCCAGGCGGCGGGCGAGTAAAGCCTGGCCCAGGGCGTTATTGAGTTTATGGGAGCCGGTATGATTGAGATCTTCCCGTTTGAGGTAAATCCTAGCGCCGCCCAGGTGCCGGGTGAGGTTGGCTGCGTAATACAAGGGCGTCGGCCGGCCGGCGTATTGTTCGAGGTAATACTGGAGTTCCTGCTGGAAGCTGGCATCCTGGCTGGCTTTCCGGTAAGCATGTTCAATTTCTCCCAGAGCAGGCATCAGGATCTCGGGTACATACTGCCCCCCGTAGGGGCCAAAATGGCCCTGGCTATCTGGCAGCGCCATAAATCAGTCCTCCTCTGCTGTCTCTACCGCCGCCAGAAAGGCGGTAATCCGCGCCGGGTCTTTGCGACCGCCGGTTTCCACGCCGCTGGAGACGTCGACGGCGTAGGGCCGTACCAGGCGGATGGCTGCGGCGACGTTCTCAGGTGTCAGTCCCCCGGCCAGGATAATGGGTTTTCCGGCTGTTGGTACCGTCTGGGCGAGTTCCCAGTTAAAAGTGGTCCCGGTACCACCGGCCTGGCCGGGAACGTAGGCGTCCAGGAGAACCCCCTGAACCTCCTGGTAAGCCTCCAGGCCCTTTAAAGAAGCGGCATTCTGTACCCGGACGGCCTTGATGAGCCGCTGGGAGAGGCCGTGGCAGTACTCCGGCGGCTCGTCACCGTGGAGCTGCAGAACGTCCAGGCGGCAAAAGAAGGCTATCTCCATGAGGCTATAGCGGGGCTCGTTGACGAAGACGCCTACGGTGGTGGTGAAGGGCGGCAGCCGGGTAATTATCTCCCGGGCGGCTTCCGGTTTGATTTGTCTGGGGCTCCTGGCGAAGACGAAACCCAGGGTATCGACGCCGGCGTCCAGGACCATCCTGGCTTCCTCCCAGTCCCGGATACCGCAGATTTTGACCCTTACCATTTTTTGTCTCCTCCAGCCATGCTTAATTCGGCCATCTTGGCCGCCACATCTCCGGCGGTCATCAGGGCCTCACCCACCAGGATGGCATCCACGCCGGCGCTGGCTACCATGGCAGCATCGGCCCGGTTTTTAATGCCGCTCTCACTGACAACGATTATCCCTGGAGGGATCCGGGGCCGCAGGCGGGCAGTCGTTTGCAGGTCAACCCTAAAGGTTTTAAGATCCCGGTTATTGATGCCGACAATCCTGGCTCCGGCCTGCAGGGCTCTTTCCAGCTCAGGGGCAGTATGAACCTCTACCAGGGCCGCCAACCCTAAGTACCCGGCCAGGGCCAGGTATTCCTCCAACTCCGCTTGTTCCAGGGCGGCGACAATGAGCAAGATGGCGTCGGCTCCCAGGATCCGGGCCTCGTAGATTTGGTAAGGCTCGATAATAAAGTCCTTGCGCAGTAGGGGCAGGGTGGTTACCCGGCGTACCCGGGTCAGGTATTCCGGTCGGCCCCGGAAAAACCGTTCATCAGTCAGGACGGAGATAGCGGCGGCCCCGGCGGCCGTATAACTTTTGGCCTGCCCCTCCAGATTAAAATCCTTCTGGATCAGACCCCGGGATGGTGATGCTTGCTTTAATTCGGCAATAACCTTTAACCCTTTGCTCTGGTGTTCCAGGGCGGCGGCAAAGTCCCTGGTGGAAGGGAGGGCGGCCGCCGCCTGCTCCAAGGCCGCCAGGGGCCGGGCTTCCCTGGCGGCCGCTACTTCCCGGCGTTTGTGTTTCAGTATCTCCAGCATCAAGCAGCCCATCTTTCCACCCAGGCTATCATAGCCCGGAGTTTAGCTGCCGCGGCCCCAGAATCAATACTCCCTGTCGCCAGGGTAAGGGCCTGTTCCAGGTTAGCGGCGGCCCCGGCGGCCAGGAGGGCGAAGGCGGCGTTAATCAGGACGACATCCCGGGCCGGACCCCGGGCACCGTTAAGAACGGCACGGGCAATAGCGGCGTTATCGGCTGCCGTTCCCCCAACCAGGTCCGCCAGGGTGGCCCGGGGCAAGCCGGCGTCTGCAGGTTCAAAGGTATAAGTTCTAATGCTGCCGTTATCCAGGCAGGTGATTTTGCTGGGACCGGTGGTGGTTATCTCGTCCAGGCCGTCACTACCGTGGACCACGTAAGCCTGGCGGCTGCCCAGGCGTCCCAAGACGGCAGCGACAGTCTCCGTTAAAGCCGGGTCGTAAACCCCTACCAGCTGGTAGGGGGCGCCGGCCGGGTTGGTCAGGGGTCCCAGGAGATTGAAGGCCGTGCGGATGCCGATCTCCCGCCGCGGTCCGGCAGCGTATTTCATGGCCCCGTGGAAGACGGGGGCAAAGAGGAAGGCCATACCTACTTCGTCCAGGCAACGAGCAACTGTGGCCGCAGGCAGGTCGACCTTGATGCCCAAGGCCTCGAGCATGTCTGCGCTGCCGCAGCGACTGGAAACGGAACGATTACCGTGTTTGGCCACGGCCACCCCGGCGCCGGCGACGACGAAGGCGGCAGTAGTGGAGATGTTGAAGGTCTGGCGGCCATCACCGCCGGTGCCGCAGGTGTCGACGAATACCTGGTGGCTGGTGGTGATACTGGTGGCGTGGCGGCGCATGCTGCGGGCAAAACCAGTGATCTCATCTACTGTTTCTCCTTTAAGGCGCAGGGCGGTAATAAAGGCGGCTATTTGGGCCGGGGTGGCCTGGCCGGTCATGATGATGTCCATGGCTTCCCCGGCTTCGGCTTCGCTCAAGTGCTGGCCGGCTACTACTTTACTAATCTGACCCTTTAACACTCGGCTCATCTCCTCTCTTATTTTGGTAGGGTTAATGGGCATAGCTTACCAGGAAGTTTTGCAGGAGTTGTTTTCCTGCTGTCGTCAGGATGGACTCGGGGTGAAACTGGACGCCTTCAATGGGTAACTGGCGGTGGCGCAGGCCCATGAGCTCTCCGGCTTCGCTCCGGGCGGTCACCTCCAGGCAGGGAGGCAAGGTGGCCTCGTCAACGATTAAAGAATGGTAGCGAGTGGCAGTAAAGGGATTGGGGATGTCTTGGTAAATAGTTTTACCGTCGTGGGTAATATTGGAGGTCTTGCCGTGCATCAGCCTCCCGGCCCGGACTACCCGCCCACCGAAGGCCTGGGCAATGCTCTGGTGGCCCAGGCAAACCCCCAGGATGGGGATTTTGCCGCTGAAGGCGGTTATGGCCGCCAGGGAGATACCGGCTTCGTCAGGGGTGCAGGGACCAGGGGACAGGACCAGGTAAGCAGGCTGCAGGCCGGCAATCTCCTCCAGGGTTATGGCATCATTCCGCCGCACCGTCACCTCCTGTCCCAGTTCCCGGAAGTACTGTACCAGGTTGTAAGTAAAGGAATCGTAGTTATCAATCATTAACAGCACGGAACACCACCTCCTGGTCCCTTAATACTTGCAGTAGGGCCCGGGCTTTATTCAGGGTCTCTTCATACTCGGCCTCGGGATCAGAGTCGGCGACAATGCCTGCTCCGGCCTGGATAAAGGCCCGGTCACGGGTAAAGGCGATGGTGCGGATAGTTATACAGGTATCTAGGTTGCCGTGGAGGCCCAGGTAGCCGACAGCCCCGGCATAGGGCCCCCGGGCAGTTGGTTCCAGTTCAGCGATAATCTCCATGGCCCGTACCTTGGGGGCTCCCGTTACTGTGCCAGCCGGGAAACAGGCCTTCATGGCATCCAGGGCCTCCCTGCCGGCGTCCAACCGGGCGGTAATATGGGAAACCAGATGCATGACATGGGAGTAATATTCCACCACCATTTGCCGGGGTACCTGAAGGCTGCCCGGCGCAGCCACCCGGCCGACGTCGTTACGGCCCAGGTCCAGGAGCATCAGGTGTTCGGCGCGCTCCTTTTCACTGGCCAGGAGTTCCGCGGCCAGGGCCCGGTCCTCAGCGGCGGTATGGCCCCGGGGCCTGGTGCCGGCAATGGGCCGGTAATCGATGACCCCCTTTTCCACCCGGACCAGCATTTCCGGCGAAGCGCCCACTAGTTGTACCTCCGGGAAATTCAGGTAAAACATATAGGGAGAAGGATTCAAAGCCCGCAGGCGGCGGTATACGGCCAGGGGATCGCCCCTGAAGGGAAGGCTCAACCGCTGGGAGAGTACCACCTGGAAGATATCCCCGGCGGCAATATACTCTTTGGCTTTCGTAACCATCTTGATAAAATCTTCCCGGCTGACGCTGGCCTGCCAGGGAATCCCTGCCGGCATAGGCGGCCTGCCTGCCGGTAGACTCCAGTCATGACAGCCGGTCAAAGTTTTTTCCGCTAAAGGCCGCCCTAATTCCGCCAGAATCTGCCGTACCATGGCCACCGCCTCGGCGTAACCATCGCTGGCATCCTTACCGCCTCGTCCCAAGCAGGTAATCCTTACTGTCTGCAAAACATGGTCGTAAACCAGATAGCAGCGGTTCAGGATTAAGTGGGTGTCAGGCAACTGTAGATCATTGACTGGTCCCCCCGGTAAAGCCTCCAGTTCATGCACCAGATCATAACCAAGATAGCCCACCAGGCCACCCTGAAAACGAGGGCCGTCGCCAGGGGGCAGCGCCAGGCGGCCTGTTAAACTATACAAGGCCGCCAGGGGTTTTTCCTCCAGCATCCTGGTAACACCGGCCGAGGTTAAATAGGCCCTGCCATCCCTGACAGTAAAGGTCAGCAATGGATCAAAGCCGATGAGGGAGTAGCGGCCCAGGTTTTCTCCACCCTCGACACTCTCCAGCAAGAAACTATCGCGGGTGCCGCTAAATTTTAAGTAAAGGGAGATGGGGGTTTCCGTATCGGCCAGGATTTCCGTCCAGACAGGTACGTAGGGGGCTTCCCTGGCCATGGCCAGGAAGGTCTCCCGGTCGGGATGGAACAACGTTAATCCCTCCCCGAGGGCAAAATAAAAACCAGCGCTTAAGTAAGCCCTGGTCAGGTTTAACTATTACCCGCTCAAACTCCAGGCTCAACTCAAACTTAACTCGACTCAACTCTGCTCATGCATATATTCAGTTGTTGGTAAAAGAATACCATACAGGATTAGGGACTGTCAATAAATATTTCAGGTCTTAACTCAAATCTGGACGTAATTCTGCTGCCCGGCCTAAATAGACATGGACCGGTTCCTGATCACTATAGGCATGAATTAAAACCCGGACAATTCCCGGCTGGCTTCCCGGTACCGGTATCTCCGTGGCACACATCAAGGCTATATCCACCCAGCCCAGACGACGGGCGGCTGCGGCCGGGAAAGCGGCGTTGAGGTCCGGGGTCACGGTAAAGAAGGCGCTGATAATATCCTCGACTAACAGGTTGTTACGCGCCACTATCTCCCGCAGCAACCCTGCGGTGGCGGCGATAATCGCCGGGGGTGTGTTTTTCGGTACGTCTACGGCACCGCGCAGGCCCCGGACCCTCTTTTTCAGTCTATCCTTATCCTTTTGATCCGTCATCGTAACCCTCCTACCGTACTACGGTAACAGCCTTTAATCCCGCTGCCGGTAGATAATATTACCCCACCGGGGTCTGGAAACCGCGTTCATGATATCCTTATCGGTCATGTTTTTCACACAGCCCGGTGTCCCAGGCCGATGCCGACTTCATCCAGGTGGAGCAGGCCGATGCCGAAGAAGATGGCTACACTCAGGTGATCCTGCCAGCGGGCGATGCCAATCTTGCCCCCTACATTCAGGCCGATGGCCTTGGGCATCATCTGGGACAGGGCTTCCCGGGTCGCCCCGGCGATGGCTCCCTCTTCGAGATGGGTCTCTTTGATAACCCCTTCCCGCTTGGCCGCCACCACCGCCCGTTCAACTATTTTCTGTACGGAATTGATAAATTCCCCGCCGTAATCCACTGCCGCCGTGGCTATACCGCCGGCGGCATACTCCTTTTTCAGCCGGGCCTCTTCCTCCCGGCTTTCCGAGAGGGCCATCTTAATGGCTACTGCCGCCACTTTTTTGCTGCCATACTCCATAAATGCCACCACCTATTTTTGCTTGCACCGATTATATTACATCCAGGCCAGTACCGCAAGAAGCATTACGGAATAGCAAACTGTTATTTTTCAAAGCCCTGTAGCCATCACACAAAAATGCCGGCCTATTTAAACCGAGAGTATTATATACCAGGCCAAGGCTCTTTTGACAGTCTGATTGCCGGCTGCTAACATTAACGCGAAATGCCTGTAAGACATGAGAAGGCCGAATCCCGCAAATAATAGGGAACGGGGGAACCACCACAGGGGTGAATCCCTGCCCTCAGTCTACTTTATTACTCCAGGTAATTCAGGGTACTGGCGAGTAACGGAGCTGGCAGACTGGGAGTGGGGTAGGGCTTGCTCCGGCCCGAACCCGGCAGCTAACCTCGCAGGCTGGAGGGGAGATGAATTCATGATGAAAACCAGCGGGGGGCCATAAGGGGTCGGCTGGTTTTTTCTATTCCTTTTATTCTGGTTTATCCTGGTTTATTCTGGTTTATTCTGGTTTTGTTTTTTGACTGGAGGAGGGTTGCATTTGGCTGCGGCGACAGAAAAGTTAGAGTTACGCCGGGAGGTCACCGTCTGGGGCTCCTATATGTGGGGTTACGCTGATGTCGGCGCCGATATCTACGCCGCCCTGGGCCTGGTCATGCTCTGGGCTAAAGGGGCTACCGGTCTGGCCTTCGCCCTGGCCGGGCTGGTGTACATTATGATCGGTCTCGCCTATACCGAACTGGCCGCTACCTACCCCGTGGCCGGCGGGGGGCAGTTCTTCACCCTGCGTGGGCTGGGCGATTTCTGGGGCTTTGTGGCCGGATCGGCCTTATTACTGGACTATACTATCGATATTGCCCTCTTTGCTACTGCTTCCGCCGGCTATATCAACTTCTTTTTGCCTTATCTATTTAGCATCAATGTTGATTCCCTGGCTATTAGCATCGGGCCCCTGCATCACGTCAACCTGGTCTGGATGGCCGAAGCCTTGGTCCTGGTTATCTTTCTTATCGCCCTCAACATCCGGGGGATGCGGGAATCCTCATTGCTCAACGAAATCCTGGGAGCCATTGATATCCTGACGGAATCGACCATTATTGTCTTTGGCTTCCTCTTTGCTTGGCGTCCGGAACTCCTGGCCCACCAGTGGATCACCCAGTTCCCTACTTTTAAGGAATTTGCTTACGGTTCCTCCCTGGCCATCATCTCCTTCGTCGGCCTGGAATCCATTTCCCAGGCGGCTCAGGAAACCAAACGGCCGGCAACGGTTGTGCCCCGGACCTCCGTCGGCCTCATCTTCACCGTATTTATCTTTGCTACTGCCTTTTCCACCATGAGCCTGGGCGTCCTGCCGTGGCAGGATATTGCCGAGGCCGTCGGCGACCCGGTGGCTACCCTGGCCCATGCCATCCCCTTTATCGGCATTATCGCCGGCCCCTTTGCCGCCCTGCTGGGGGCCACCATCCTGCTGATTTCGGCCAACTCCGGCGTCATGAGCGCCTCACGGCTTACCTTCGCCATGAGCCAGTTTCACTTTATCAGCGACTGGTTCAATGCCGTCCACCCGCGTTTCCGGACCCCTTACCGGACCATCCTGGTCTTTTCCGGCATCGGCGTCCTGCAGCTCGTCCTTTCTTTCTTAACGCCCAACGCCATGGATACCCTGGGTAACATGTACGCCTTTGGGGCTACCACCGGCTATATCCTGGTCTTTATCGCGCTAATTAAGTTACGTTTCACCGACCCCTATGCGCCCCGGCCCTATAAAGTACCCTTAAACATTAAAATTAACTACCGCGGCCGGACGGTGGAATTCCCCCTCCTGGGGGTTATCGGCACCCTGGGCATCAGTACCATTCTTTTTGAGGTTATCCTGACCCATGCCATTGGCCGCATCGCCGGCCCGGCCTGGATCCTCCTCTGTTTTATTTATTATTTCTATTACCGTCGCAAGCATGGCTTCCCTGTCTTCGGTAATATACCCCGGGATTGGGAAGGCCAGCAATTAAAGGTCCTGGAGGCAGCGGAGGAGTACGATCTCCTGGAGGAGTACAAACAGGCCCTGGCCGAACGGGATTGCAAGGAGGCTGTTGCCCATGGCAGCTAAAAGAAGCAGCCGTAAGGTTTGCCAGTCCCTCACCTGGCGTGATTACTACCAGATGGTGACCACCCTGGCCATGCTGTTCCTGGGACCGGCCATCTGGGTCCGCGCCCTGGTCCATCCCAGCCCCATGGCCTGGGTAGTCGGCGCCGGTTTCCTGGGCCTCGGGATTTACCGCGCCCTGGCCTTCATCCGTTATTTCACCCGGCGCCACAAGGAGGTCCGCGCATGACGGCGATTCATACCCATCCCCTGGGTATTTTCCTGGCCCTGGTTTTTATCGTCAGTATGGGCCGCCTTTTCTGGTGGATGCTGCATGTACCGCCGGCCATTCCCTATGAAGTCGCCCATGTCACCAGGACTGTCCAGGCCGTAAAACGGATCCTGGTCCCAGTAGTGGACAGCGATTATGCCCGCCGGGCCATTGAACTGGCCTGCCGCCTGGGGACCGAACAAAAGGCCGAGATCATTTTGTTGGCCGTCCTGGAGGTGCCCCTCACCTCTCCCTTAGGGGTAGCCCTGCCGGGGACCGAGGCCCGCTTAAATGAGGTCCTGCAACAAGGGGTAGAAATCGTTAATTTTCATCAACTGCCCAGCAGGACCAGGATTATAAGGGCCCGGACGGCGGGTACCGGTATCCTGCAAGCCGCTACCGAGGAAGAGGTGCAGTTGATCGTTATTGGCGCCCGGCCCAAACGCCAGCTCGGCGGCCTGGGAAGCACCTCAGAATGGCTCTTACGCCGGGCCACCTGCGAATTACTGATTGACCGTCAACCTGCGTAGGGGGTGTTATTATGCGCGTTATAATCATCGGCTGCAGCCGCCTGGGGGCCAGTTTAGCTATCCAACTGGCTGCCGCCGGCCACGAAGTCAGCGTTATTGATGCCCGGGCCGAATCCCTGGAACGCCTGCCCCATGATTTTCCCGGTCAGGTCTACCAGGGGGTAGGTATTGACCTGGAGTTACTAACCCAGGTCGGGGCGGATAATGCCGATGTCCTCATCGCCGTCACTGATCGGGACAGCGCCAATCTGGTCTCCGCCCAGGTAGCCCGGGAAAAGTTTCATATCCCCCGGGTCATTGCCCGGGTCTATGATCCCAAGGCTGCCGGTGCTTACCGGGCCATGGGGTTGGATATCTTCTGTCCGACTACCCTGGGTATTGATTATGTCATGGCGCAACTGGGGGGTGCCCAATAATGTATGTTATAGTAGCCGGTGGTGGTAAGATCGGCTTTAACCTTACCAAAACCCTTCTGGACGGTGGTCAGGAGGTCCTGTTAATCGAGAAGGATCCGCGCAAATCTCGCTGGCTGGAGGATCGCCTGGGTCAGGTAGTCCTGCGGGGCGATGCCACCGAGGTAGCTACCATGGAAGCAGCCGGAGCCAAGCGGGCCGATGTGGTGGCCGCCGTCACCGGTTTCGATGAGGATAATATTATGATCTGCCGGCTGGCCCAGAAGGTCTTCGGGGTTAACCGGGTCATCGGCCGGGTCAATAACCCCCAGAATGAAGACGCCTTTCGCCTGCTGGGCATCAATAATATCATCAACAGTACCCGGTTGATCTACCGCTTGGTCCTGCAAGAAGTCGATGTCTGCGGCCTGATTCCTTTACTTACCCTCAAGGGCGGCGAAGTGGAATTTTTAGAAACCGTCCTGACCCCGGAGGCCCCGGCCGCCCATGTGGCCGTCAAGGATCTTATACTGCCGGAGCAGTGCTTGCTGATGGCTATCCTGCGCCAGGAGGATCTAATCTTCCCCCGCGGTGATGTTGTTTTGCTGCCCGGGGACCAGGTCATTGCTGCCGCCAGGGCGGAAGAGGTGGAAGCCCTGCGCCAGGCCCTCCTGGGAAGTGCCTAGAGAGTCCATAAATATTTAAGGGAAGGGGCGTTGGCCTCTTCCCTTTTTAATTCGCTGTAGCGGTCGCGTTCTCCCGGCGAAACTAGCATTCTACTCGAATACTGGTCTGGGCTGGGGCTGGAGGCTGGACCCCCAGCCCCTAAAGGCCGTATTTTATTCCTGTTACCACCATTAGATAAACAGGGCGGCCAGGACCAGGGTAATGGTACTAATCAGCTTTACGAGAACGTGCAGGGACGGACCAGCAGTATCTTTAAAGGGATCGCCCACAGTATCACCGACTACACCGGCTTTATGGGCTTCAGAACCCTTGCCGCCGTAATTACCCAGTTCGATGTATTTCTTGGCGTTATCCCAGGCACCGCCGCCGTTGTTGAGGAACAGGGCTATGATTACCCCGGTAATGGTACCGACCATCAAGAAGGCCGCCGCAGCTTCTGCTTTTAAGACCAGGCCGACGATAATGGGGGTAACGACCACAATGATGCCGGGGAGGATCATTTCCTTCAAGGCACCGCGGGTGACAATATCCACGCAGGTGCCGTACTCCGGTTTGGCGGTGCCCTCCATGATGCCTGGTATCTCCTTAAACTGGCGCCTGACCTCCAGGATGACGTACTGGGCGGCATTGCCCACTGCCCTGATGGCCGTAGAACTAAAGAGTAAGACCATCATGGCAGCGATAAAGGCACCGACGAAGACCTCCGGTTTACCGATATCCACCGGGAAGTTACCCTTAATGTTCAGGGCGAGCTTAACCTCATCAATATAGGCCGAAAAGAGCAGGAAGGTGGCTAGGGCGGCGCTGCCAATGGCGTAACCCTTAGTCAGGGCTTTGGTAGTATTACCCGAGGCATCCAGGCGGTCCGTGCGCTTGCGTACCTCTTCCGGCGCTCCGGACATCTCGACGATGCCACCGGCATTATCGGTAATGGGGCCGTAGGTATCCATGGCCAGGATGTAGGCTGCCGTGCTGAGCATGCCCATGGTCGCTACCGCCGTACCGTAGAGCCCACCGCCGGGCATGCCGCTCTGCTGGCCCAGCCAGTAGGCGCCGAGGATGGCCAGGGAGATAAAGACAACCGGCAGGGCTGTGCTCTCAAAGCCCACGGCGACACCGGAAATAATGTTGGTGGCCGGCCCGGTTAAGGAGGCGCGGGCAATCTCTTTGACCGGCCGGTAATTATAGGAGGTGTAATACTGGGTGATGAGGACGAAGATAAAACTAAGGACAATACCAATGAGGGCGGCGCCGTAGAAATAGATGAAGTTGACTCCGGAGCCGCTCAGCATGGTATGGCTGATGGGATATAAGAAGATCATCGCCACTATGCTGGTCACTATGTAGCCCCGGTTTAAGGCAGCCATGGGGTCCTGGTTCTCTTCGGCATGGACGAAAAACATCCCGATAATAGAGGCAATAATTCCTGCTGCCCGGGCTACCAGAGGGAAAATGATCCCCTTGACGCCGAAAACCGGGAACAGAGCAATACCCAGGATCATGGCGCCAATGTTTTCTGCCGCTGTGGATTCAAAGAGATCGGCGCCACGGCCGGCGCAGTCGCCGACATTATCGCCAACCAGGTCGGCTACTACCGCCGGGTTACGCGGGTCGTCTTCCGGGATACCGGCTTCCACTTTGCCTACTAGATCGGCGCCGACGTCGGCAGCTTTGGTATAAATACCGCCGCCCAGCTGGGCAAATAAGGCCACAAAACTGGCACCAAAACCGAAACCGACGATATTTAATGGTGCCCGGGTGGGATTGGCCAGCCCGCCAAAGGCGTAAAACAGGATAGTTACGCCCAGCAGGGATAGGGCCGTAACCGCCAACCCGGTGACCGCCCCACCGCGAAAGGCTACGGTCAGGGCGTTGTTCATGCTTTTTCGTGCCCCGGCAGCTACCCGGAGGTTGGCGTTTACCGCTACATACATGCCAATATAGCCGGATAGGGCCGAGGCAAAGGCACCGGTAATGAAAGCGACGGCTGTATGATACTGGCGAGTGAGGAGGGCCAGTAGTACGGCCACGATGATGGCCAGGCCGGCAATGGTACGGTACTGGCGGTTCAGGAAGGCCATGGCCCCTTCCCGGATAGCAGCGGCAATGTCCTGCATCTCTTTAGGACCGGTATCTTCTTTCAAAACACTGGAGGTCATATAAATGGCAACAAGCACGCCCAGGATTCCGCCGACTGGAATAATTGGAAACAACTCCATCTCGCTTATCCCCTCATTTCCTGTGAATTGAGCTCTGAGAGTGTCGCGACCGCTGGCGTTTGGTTGCTACGGCCGGTAGAAGAATTCAGTATCTACACCCGGCCGATATCTAATTTACCCCTTTTCCTGATCTATCAACCCTCATTCGTTATTATGCAAAGGCCCCGGGTTCCCCGGGGCCTTTGCCAAGGCTACCCGGTTGCTTAATTATTTCTTTAACCAAGACATCATTTCCCGCAATTGGTCCCCCACCTGTTCAATGAGTTGTTCCCGCTCTTTCTTCCGGTAAGCACTGAAGCTGGGGCGACCGGCCTGGTTTTCCAGGATCCATTCCCGGGCGAAGCTCCCGTCCTGGATCTCCTTGAGGATTTCTTTCATAGTTGCCTTGACATGGTCATCAATGATGCGCGGTCCCCGGGTGACATCCCCGTATTCGGCCGTATCGCTGATGGAGTAGCGCATATTCTTGATGCCGCCCTCATAGATCAGATCAACAATCAACTTTAGTTCATGCAAGCACTCAAAGTAGGCAATCTCCGGCTGGTAACCGGCGTCTACCAGGGTCTGGAAACCGGCCTTGATCAAGGCAGTGGCGCCGCCACAGAGGACTGCTTGTTCGCCAAAGAGGTCTGTTTCCGTTTCCTCTTTAAAGGTAGTCTCGATAACCCCGGCACGGGTGGCACCGATGCCCTTGGCATAAGCCAGGCCAATCTCTTTTGCCCGGCCGCTGGCGTCCTGGTAGATGGCAATCAGGGCCGGAACTCCCTGACCCTCGACATAGGTCCGGCGGACCAGGTGACCGGGACCCTTGGGGGCGACCATAATGACATCCACATCGGCCGGGGGTACGATCTGGTTGAAGTGGATATTGAATCCATGGGAAAACATCAATACTTTGCCGCCCTTGAGGTAAGGGGCGATCTCCTCCCGGTAAGCCCGGGCCTGGGTTTCATCCGGGAGCAGGATCTGGATAATGTCAGCCTCGGCGGCAGCCTCAGCTACCGTTTTTACCTCTAGGCCGGCGGCTTGAGCTGCTTCCCGGGATTTACTCTCCGGACGCAGGCCGACAACCACGTCCAGGCCGCTATCCTTTAAATTCTGCGCCTGGGAGTGTCCCTGGCTACCGTAACCCATGACGGCAATCTTTTTGCCCTTTAGGATACTTAAATCAGCATCCTGATCATAATAAACAACTGCCACTTCGCTCCTGACCGGTAAAATGTGGTCAGGAATTCACCTCCTGATGATGGTATTAAACCTAGTTATTCGCAACTGATGCGGAAATTCCTGCCTGGACAATAAAAATCCCATCGCTTTTCTGCTAGTATTCGATTCCTGGCCGCGCTTTTATCCCCTTTTCGTAGGGGTGCTTTACCTGGCGCATCTCAGTGACCAGGTCGGCGGCAGCGATAACCCCGGCCGGGGCATTGCGGCCAGTCAGGACGACTTCCACCTGCGGCGGTCGCTCCTGCAGGAAATCCAGAACCTCTTCTTCCTTGAGGAGGCCAAAAAAGAGAGCATTATTAATCTCGTCCAGGATGAGGATATCCACCGTGCCGCCAAGCATAGCCTCCCGGGCGCAGGCCAGGGCCGCCGCTGCCTGCTCATGATCCTCCGGCCGGGCACCGCCTCGGTGAATAAAGCCTTTGCGACCGAAGGTTTTAACCTCGATCTCCGGCGCCAGGCGCCGAAAAGAACGGTGCTCACCATAATCGGGTGTTTTCATGAACTGGATGATAAGTACTTTAAGGCCATGGCCCGCCGCCCGCAGGGCCAGGCCAAAGGCGGCAGTGCTCTTACCCTTGGCCTCGCCGGTGTAGACCTGGACCAATCCCTGTTCTAAACCTGCCATTGTTTTCTCCTCCCGAGCCATTTTGTTTCATTTTACCACGTTAAGGGTCACCTGGCGAGGGGAACATGCCACCACTTCCATTCAGAGGGATACCCTGACCTTCCGCCTGTACCCACCAGCCCGTCACCTAGCCTACCTTATTATATTTAAGCCTACCAGGTGGTAGAGGCCCTCTACTTCTGCCGGTGTCAAGTGGCGGTAAGCGCCGGGTTTCAAGCCTTTCAGGGTGAGAAAAGCCTGGCGAATACGCCGTAGGCGCAAAACGGGGTGGCCCACTGCTGCCAACATGCGCCGCACCTCCCGGTTGCGGCCTTCCCTGAGGGTAAGTTCCAGCAAGGCTTCATTTTTACCGGCCCGGCGTAAGTGCACCCGGGCCGGGGCTGTAGGGCCGTCCTCCAGGTTGACACCGCGACGTAAATGGGCGATAGTATTAGCATCGGGCAGGCCCCGGACCAGGGCCAGGTAGGTTTTCTCCACCCCGTAACGGGGGTGGGTCAGGCGCAGGGTTAATTCGCCGTCGTTGGATAGCAACAATAAACCCTCGGTGGCATAATCCAGGCGGCCGACGGGATATAATCTAGCGGGAATATCCCGCACCAGGTCGGTAACCTTGAGCCGGCCGCGGGGGTCGGCAGTGGTAGTTACATAACCGGCCGGCTTATAGAGCAGGACGTAGTATTTTTGCTCTGCTAATTCTACCCTGCGGCCGTCGACGGCCACCATGTCCTGCCCTGGCTCTACCTGGACGCCCATGGCGGTTATGACCCGGTCGTTAACCCGCACCCGCCCGGCCCGGATTAATTCCTCGGCCCGGCGCCGGGAGGCCACCCCGGCCAGGGCGAGGTATTTCTGTAAACGCATTATTGCCTCCACCTTCTCCATCTATATCTATTATTATCTATTATTTTAGAAGGAGGCCCGGCAATTGTCCAGAAAGCACCATCTCTTACTGCTGACCCTTTTTATGGCCCTGATCTTTCTCCTGTTAACTGCTGCCATCAAACAGCCGGTGATCCAGCACCTGGATGAACAGGTCCTCAAGTGGCTCATGGTTTATCGTAACCCGGCGGCTACAATCTTTTTCCAAGGGATCACCTTCTTCGGTACCTCCCTCTTTTTCTTCCCGGCTACCACCATTGTGGTGATAATTCTGGTCATGGACCGTGATTGGCGAGGTTGCGCCGCCCTACTCCTGACCATGAACGGCGCCTGGGCCTTGATGGAGGGGTTAAAGGCCTTTTACCAGCGGCCCCGCCCCACCCTGGGTCCCCTGGAGCAGGTACCCGGTTTTAGCTTCCCCAGCGGCCATGCTCTGATGGGGACCGTCTTCTTTGGCCTGCTGGCCTTAATGCTGCTAAAAAAAATATTCCCCCGCCGCCAGCCTTTAGTCATCCGGGGTACTGTTGTTTTCCTGTTGTTGCTGGGCCTGAGCCGCCTGTATCTGGGCGTCCATTACCCCACCGACATCCTGGCCGGCTATGCCGCCGGCGTGGCCGTCCTGGCCCTGTGCCGCCTCTGGTGGCCTTAATATATTTAAATATATAGGGGAGGAAAATTCACGATGCCTTCGCTTCAGCTCACCATCAGTCAATATAACTCCCCGGTCGGTGTCCTGACCCTCGTCGCCAGCCCAGCCGGCATCTGCCGGCTGGCCTTTGCCAACGAGGATGGCACTGCCCTGCGGGCCAACCTGGCAAGGGTATTCAAAGAAGCGACCTTTTCCAGCCACCCTGGGAACAACCTCATACAAGCAGCCTGTTCCCAACTGGATGCCTACTTTACCGGCCGGTGTCGCGCCTTTGACCTCCCCCTGGATCTCCACGGCACCCCCTTCCAGAAAGCAGTCTGGACAGCCCTGCAAGCAATACCCTATGGAACCACCTGCAGTTACATTGACCTGGCCCGGGCCATCGGCCGGCCCCGGGCAGTCCGGGCCACCGGTCAGGCCATCGGCAAAAACCCGGTGGGGATTATTATCCCCTGTCACCGGGTTATTGGTAAGGATGGCCGACTGGTGGGTTTCGGCGGCGGCCTGGCAGTCAAGGAATGGCTTTTAGCCTTGGAACATCATAACCCGGCTAACCAAAAAGCAAATGGCAGATAACTACCGCCGCCAGCAGACTGGAGATGTCGGCGATCAGCCCCAGGGCCAAGGCGTACCGGTAGTGCCGCACTCCTATAGAGCCGAAGTAAACGGTTAAAACATAGAAGGTCGTGTCGGTAGTCCCCTGCATGACCGAGGCCAGGCGGCCGATAAAGGAATCCGGGCCGTAATTGCCAATCAACTCGGCCGCGATCCCCAGGGCGCCGCCGCCGGAAAGGGGTCGCATGACTGCCAGAGGCAGGACTTCACCGGGGATGCCCACCAGGTGCAGGAAGGGGTTTAAGGCCCGGGCAAAAAGGTCCATGGCCCCGGAGGCCCGGAAAACGCTGATGGCCACCAGCATCCCTACCAGGAAGGGAATGATCTTGATGGCCACCTGAAAGCCGTCTTCGGCCCCGGCAACGAAGGTTTCATAAACTGGCACCCCGCGCAGGTAGCCATAGAGGGGGATTAAAAAGAGAAGGACGGGGATGGCCCAGCGGGAGACGGTAATAAAAGCATCCGTCATCTCATCACCCCCGGCGCCTGCCATAAACACGGCGGAAGAGGCGATCAAACACCACGGCCATGATCATGCTGAAGCCGGTAGCCAGGATGGTGGGAGCGACGATAATAGTCGGATCGGTAGAATTGGCCGCCGCCCGGATACCGATAATGGTCGCTGGAATTAGGGTTAGACAGCCGGTATTTAAGCCCAGGAAAGTGCACATGGCAGGGGTGGCTTCATCAGGGCGGGGATTTAAGGTTTGCAGTTCCTGCATGGCCTTGAGGCCGAAGGGGGTGGCGGCATTACCCAGGCCCAGGATGTTGGCGCTCATATTCATGATTATGGAACCAATGGCGGGGTGGTCCCGGGGTATCTCGGGGAAAAGGTAACGGGTAAAGGGGCGCAGGAGGCGCGCCAGGAGGGCCACTAGGCCGGCGTCCTCGGCAATCTTTAACAGCCCCAGCCACATAGCCATAAGGCCGATCAGTTCAAAGGCCAGGGTGACCGCCGTCTGGGCCGCCTCCAGGGAGGCATCGGTGACGATCTCGATGTGGCCGTTGATACCGGCCACTATAATGCCAGCCAGGAGCATTAACAACCAAATGAGATTGACCACCGAGAACCCCCCCATAAATTACCTCGCTTAGTAAGATTTATGAAGGGGTTATCATATATAGAACTCTGTCAGGAGGGGTTGCTACAGGTTCATTCTTCTATCTCCTGAGGCCGCAGAACCATTTTCGTCCGCACCGTGGCCGGGGTACCGTTGCCGTTATTCTTCTGGGCCTTACCCTTACCCAGGAGCTCCTGGATCCTCTCTAGTACCTGGGGGGCGACATCGATAATCCGGTCGACTACGGCGTTGCCGTCAACAGGTAGCAGGCGGACCTGCTCTTTGCCGACTACCAAGAAGCCGACGGGCTGGACAGAAACACCGGCGCCGCTGCCGCCGCCAAAGGGCAGCCCCTCCTTACTCCCCCCGCCACCTTCGGCGTTCCCGGGTTCATACTCCGAACCGCCGGCAGCAAAGCCGGCCGTTACCCGGGACACAGGAACAATTACCTGGCCGTCCGGGGTTTCAATGGGATCTCCCACCACCGTATTGACATCAACCATATCCTTGATGCTTTCCATGGCTGTCTTCATCAGGGCTTCGATGGGATGTTCGGGCATTTTCTTTTGCTCCCCTCGCCTGCCGGATTATTCCAAGGAGTAACCATAAAGAATGTAAACCTGCGCTTATAATATGGCCCAGGCGAAAGGTTAGTATGCAGTTAAAATCCCCCAGCAGGGCTGGAGCCGCAAACCGGGGGGTAACCTGCAGTTCTGGCTTTAGCAGATCCAGGTGCGCCCGGTGGCGGAGATTCTGGTACAGGCAGGCTAACAAGGACCAGGCGCTGCCGTAGGCCAGGGCCGTGGTGGCCGGTTCCCCTGTTCCCAGGGTCAGGAATACCCGCAGGCGCTGGCAGGTGACCCTGGCAAAAAAACGACGCCAGATAAGACGCAGCCGCCGCAGGAAATTAAGCCACCTGGCCAGGCGTCCCCTCGCGATAAAGCCCAGGACCCGGCCTGCAGCGCGCAGCTCGTTCCGGCGATGGCGGACCGCCAGTTCCTCCCCGGCCAGAGTTCCTTCCCCCCCGGCCTGGAGTAAGCTTTCCAAGTGGAAAGGGGGCCATCCCGGCAACCAGTTACGGATTGAAGGAATCTCGACTTCCCACAGGCCCCAGTCGCCAGGGAGGCTGAACTCCAGCCAGAGGCTGTCATCCTGGTCCAGGCGGCGGTAGGCCACCTCCAGGCGCAACGGTACCAGGAGCAGGATTACTCCCCCCACCAGCAGACCGGCTAGCCAGGCCCAGAGCAAGCCCTCACCCCCTCGGGAAACAATTCCTCAATATTCTTCCACCAGGGGTGTATTTATACTACCGTTACTTCTCTTCCCTGGGCGTAACAGGGCCGCCGTCAGGGGCCGCGGTCTCCCGTTCACCTTCCCTGCTGGCGGCAGCCTCCTCCAGGGGCGGCAATTCCCGGAGGTCCTGGAGGCCGAAAAACTCCAGGAATTTGGAGGTGGTGCCATAGAGAACAGGCCGCCCCGGGGTGTCTTTACGACCCACCTCCTGGACCAGGCCACGGCTGAGGAGGGTATTTAAAACGCCATCTACCTTAACTCCCCGGATATATTCCATTTCGCCCCTGGTCACCGGCTGGCGGTAGGCAATAATGGCCAGGGTTTCTAGGGCCGCCCGGGATAAAACCGGCAGCTCGGGTCGCAGGAGGGCTTCCACGTAAGGGGCATACTCGGGCCGGGTACACATCTGGTAGCCGCCCGCCACGTGGCGGACCTGCAGGCCCCGGCCCTCTTGCTCATAGAGCTGGCGTAACTCTGCCGCCAGCTCGTCGACGTCGGCGGGATTGACGCCCAGGCACGAGGCCAGGGCAGCAGTAGTGACGGGCCCCCCGGCTACAAAAAGCAGGCACTCCAGGGCGGCCCGCAGGTTGTCACTAAATAATAAAGGCAATGGTAATCACCTTGCTACCTGGTGGGGCAGTAATTGGACCTCAATATTTCCAAAATTAACCTTCTGTTCCATGATTATCCGACCACGACGAGCCAGTTCCAGCAGGGCCAGGAAGGTCAGGGCTACTTCCAGGCGGGTCGGCC
The DNA here is from genome assembly GCF_051020825.1 of Moorella naiadis (nom. illeg.). Taxonomy (NCBI): domain Bacteria; kingdom Bacillati; phylum Bacillota; class Clostridia; order Neomoorellales; family Neomoorellaceae; genus Neomoorella; species Moorella naiadis (nom. illeg.). The sequence continues at coordinate 3,872 of NZ_JAXGFQ010000021.1, read as the reverse complement.
GTTTACTCAAGAGCTCCTCCAGGCTGAGGGATTTTTCCTGGTGCAGGCGGCGCCAGATGTGACGTACCTGGCCGGCCAGGGTAAAAGCCGGGCAAGGTATGACCCGGGGGGCGTCTGCTTCCTTTTTCTGCCCCTTCCTGGCCAGGATGTGCGCCAAGGCCCGGGCCAGGTCCAGGGGGGTAACACCTTCCAGGGGGTTAATACCGGCCATAGCCTGGACCACAGCCTCCTGGTCCTTGGGCCGGGTAAAGATCAGGGCCCCGGCGGCGGCTAATTCACCCAGGTGTTCGGCCGCCCTTTTATAACAACGGTAAGCCTGCAGGCGCTCGGCCAGGGCCCGGGCTGTTTCCTCAGCATTCTTCTCTTCCGGCTCGTCCTCAACCGGGCGTTGCAGCAGCAACCTGGCCTTCAGGGCTAGGAGTTCCGTCCCCAGGATCAGAAACTCGCTGGCCCATTCCAGATCCAATTCTTCGACCTCACCCAGATACTCCAGGTACTGGGCCGTGACCTCTGCTACCGGGATGGCCTGGACGTCGATTTCTTGCTTTTCGATCAGGGTGAGGAGGAGGTCCAGGGGGCCCTGGAAGACATCCAGGCGTACGTTACCCAGCAACCGCCCCCTCCCGGAAGGGTTAACTCCCCCCGACCTCATGGATTGCCCATGGCCAGCGCTCACACGAAGGCCAGGCCGCTGGCAGTAATAATGAGATTAAGGACCAGGTTCACCAGGGGGCCCAGGATATGACCAATTATCCCGGTAGCTATCAGGAGCAATAAAATCAGGGTGCCATAACTCTCCAGCCGGTATACAGCCGCCGCTCCTTCCGGGGGCAGGATACCGGCCAGGACCCGGGAGCCGTCCAGGGGCGGTACGGGAATCAGGTTGAAAACGGCCAGGACGACGTTATAACCCACCAGCAGGTTTAAAAAGGTCTGGAGCCATAAGCCGCCCAGATTCATCCGCAGCAAGATATTCAGGAGGACGGCGGCTAGATACCCCAGGACCAGGTTCATTACGGGGCCGGCCAGGCCCACCAGCATCATCCCTTTACGCCGGTCCATTTGAAAATAGAAGGGATTGATTTGCACCGGTTTGGCCCAGCCAAAGCCGGCTACGATGAGCAAAAGAGTTCCCAAAATATCCAAGTGGGCCAAAGGGTTTAGGGTTAAGCGACCTTGATTTCTGGCCGTCGGGTCCCCCAAGAAATAGGCCACCTTGCCGTGGGCGTACTCATGAAAGGTCAGGGCGATTAAGATGGCTGGAATTCCTAGGAGTAACTGGGTCAAGTTTTGTAGGTGCATGGCCGTCTCCTTTCCCGCCGGGTAAAGCCCAGCCTGGCAACTGGCTCGCGCCCGCCTGGGCCAGGGCGAAGATCAGCGCCTCCGGGGCCGGGCGCGGCCCGGCCAGCAGTTCGCCCGGAGGTAGACCAGGTGCCGGTCCAAAACAATACTCCTGTTGTAGAACCCTGGCGGCGTTAATTGCCCGACGCCGCTTGCGGCCCCAGTTTAATTCCTCCAGAACAACTTCCAGGGCGGCCGGGCTTAATTTAGCCGTAGCCGCCAAAAAATAAACAAGCATCGCGTCAGGGGGGTGCAGGCCCAGCCACTGCCACTGGCGCAGGAGCTTTTCCGTCCGGAAACCAGCCGCCACATCAGGAGGGCCGCCTCCCCCGGGCAGGCCCCGCCAGCCTAGGTCGAGGAGGGCTTCCCAAGCGGCAACCGGCCGCGGTTCCTTGAGGAGCAGGATAAACTCCTGCCAGAAACGCCGGGGTGCCACCAGGTCCAGGTAGCCGGCAGCCAGGGCTTCCCGGGCCAGTTCCCTGGTCGCCCCCGCCAGCTGGAAGTGTAATCTGGTTGCCAGGCGCACACCGCGCAGGAGGCGGGTGGGATCGTCCTGAAAACTTGCCGGGTGTAAGACCTTGATAACCCCGGCCGCCAAATCATCCCGGCCGTTAAAAGGGTCGATGATTTCTCCTAGATCCCGGGCTGTTAAAGGCAGGGCCAGGGCATTGATGCTAAAATCGCGCCGGGCTAGGTCCTCGTCCAAGGTAGCCGGCTCAACCTCCGGCAAGGCACCGGGGTGGGGGTAGTGCTCCCGCCTAGCTGTAGCCACGTCGATCCTTTCCCCGGCCCAGAAAATACTAGCCGTGAGGAAGGGTTCATGGTAGGCCAGGCGGCCTCCCAGCCGGTGGGTAAGTTCCCGGGCAAAGGGGAGCCCCTGTCCTTCCACTACCAGGTCCAGGTCGACATGGGGTCGCTCCAGCAAGAGGTCCCGGGTCGTACCCCCCACCAGAAAGACCCGCTGTCCCTTCAGGCAGGCTATTTTCCTGGCCCGGGCCAGGATGTGCAGCTGGCGCTGGTTAAAGAGTTTCCGGTAGGGTATCATGGTCGTCCAGGTCTAACAGGTACGGACCAGGCGGGCCGGCAGCACGTCGTTGCGGATCAGATCACTGTAGTCTTCGCGCTTGATAATCAGGTCCGCCACGCCATCCCGGACCAGGACGGCGGCTGGCCGGCCCAGGCGGTTATAATTGCTGGCCATGGTGTAGCCATAGGCCCCGGTGCAGGATATGAGCAAGATATCGCCGCTTTCTATCCGGGGTAGTTCTGCCTCCCAGATGAGCATGTCGCCGGATTCGCAACACTTACCGGTAATGGCCACCCTCTCAGCAGGTGGAAGATTAGCCTTGTTGGCCAGGATCGCCTCATACTTGGCCCCGTAGAGGGCCGGGCGGATGTTGTCCGCCATGCCGCCATCCACGGCGACATACTTGCGGACACCGGGTATCTCTTTTATACTTCCCACAGTGTAGGCCGTGCTGCCTGCCGGCCCGACAATGGCCCGGCCTGGTTCCACCAGGACCCGCGGTTGCGGCAGATTCAGGCGCCGGGCTTCCGCCTCCACCCTGGTCAAGATGGCTGCCGCCCAGGCGCTAACCGGCCGGGGCTCATCGCCGGCAGAATAGTATATGCCGAAACCGCCGCCCAGATCCAGCTCGGCGGTCACCAGGCCGGTGGCTTCTTTTACAGCGGCGGCCAGTTCCATCATTACCGTCGCCGCCTCACTGTAAGGCTCCAGCTCAAAGATCTGGGAACCGATATGGCAGTGCAGGCCCTTAAACTCAATACCCGGTAATTCGTCGGCCCTCCTGGCCGCCGCCAAGGCCTGGCCGTTCGGCAGGGTAAAACCAAACTTGGAATCTATCTGCCCAGTGCGGATATACTCATGGGTATGGGCCTCAATCCCGGGGGTAACCCTGAGGATAACCTTGGCCACCTGGCCCCGTTCCACGCTTAGACGGCTCAATAACTCCAGCTCGGCAAAGTTATCGACCATAAACCGGCCCACCCCGGCCGCCAGGGCCTGGCAAAGCTCGGCATAACTCTTGTTATTGCCGTGGAAGTAGATCCGGTCCACGGGGAAGCCGGCCGCCAGGGCGGTATATAATTCGCCACCGGAGACAACGTCCAGCCCCAGACCTTCACTGGCGATGATGCGGCACATGGCTGTAGTAAGAAAGGCCTTGCCGGCATAGATGACCTCCGCCCGGCCGCTGCCGGCGTTAAAGGCCTGGTAAAACCGGCGGCAGTTCTCCCGGATACAGTCTTCATCAAAAATATAAAGGGGGGTACCAAAGTCGCGGGCCAGCTGGACGACCTCACAACCGCCGATGACCAGCCGGCCGCGTTCATTTATTACCATTGTTCCCTGCAGGTGCATTTAATTACCGGTTGCTCCTTTCACCCATGATACCTCCATTTTAACCGAGGCGGCGGCTCCTGTCTAGAAAATTTGTAACTACTCAGCCACCCCAAGAAATTAAAAAATGATGCTGGACTCGGCGCTGCTTTTCATGTAGAATGGAACCATG
>NZ_JAXGFQ010000020.1:0-54655 GCF_051020825.1 Moorella naiadis (nom. illeg.) | reverse complement strand
AGGAAAACCCCTTAGTCATGGAGGAAAAACCCAAAGGCAAGCGGGGCAAAGCGAAAAAGACCAAAGCCAGGAACCTGATGGAAAGACTGGATAAGCACCGCCAGGAAACGCTAAACTTCATGTATGATTTTCGCATCCCCTTCGATAATAACCAGGCAGAACGCGATATCCGCATGATGAAGGTCCAGCAGAAGATCTCCGGCGGCTTTCGCACCTGGCAGGGTGCCCAGATCTTTTGCCGGATTAGAGGCTACATCTCTACTGTCAAGAAGAATTACGTTCCGGTATTGGGGGCCATCCGCGGTGCCCTCCTTGGCATGCCTTTTGTTCCTGGTGAGACTTGATTTTTAACTATTGGTTGATAGCCTGAGTAGTTACGAAAATTTAAGGGAACCATTGCTGCTGGTTCCCTTAAATAGATTTTTACCTGTACCCGCCAGCCCTTCTGCCGGCAGTTTAACTCGCCCGGGGTAGGACCAGCAGCTGGTTATATACCTTCAGTGTACGGCGGGCCATGACGGCGGTGGTGAAGTTCTCTTCCACCAACTGGCGACCGTCCCGGCCCATGGTCCTGGCCATCTCCGGGTTACGCAGGAGGAAGGTGGTATAGCGGGCGAGTTCCTCATGGTCCCCCATGGAAACAAGAAAACCGTTATAACCGGGGCGAATGATCTCCGGCATACCGCCGGCGCGGCTGACGATAATAGGCCTGGCCGTGGCCATGGCTTCCAGCATGACCAAACCAAAGGGTTCCTGGAAGGCCGACGGGTAAAGGCAGACCTCAGCTCCCTGATAGACAGCCGGCATCTCCTGCCAGGGGAAGAAACGAATGAAGACATTTTTCTCCAGCCCCAGGCTGGCGATTAGATCCTGCAGGAAGGCTACCTCCTCCGGTTGCTTCTGGCCCCAGTCAACGGTATTGGTGGTACCGGCCAGGATCAGGAGTACATCGGGGATTTCCCGGCGGATGAGATCGAGGGCGCGAATACTGACATCGCAGCCCTTGGCTCGGCTCATCCGGGCCGGATGGAAGATCACCCGCCGGCCCCGCCATTCTGGATAAGAATTATAGATAGCCTGCATATCTACCCGTGAAGGCGGTCGGAAGGTAGAGGTATCCGTACCGTGGTAAACTACCGTTACCCGTTCCGGCGGATAACCGCTGATTATCAGTTCCTGGCGTATGTAGTGGCTGACGGCGATAACCTGATTCCAGCCCTCGGCCAGGGTATTCATCTTATCCCAGAGTTCATCTTCCCAGACATTATGGGCGGTAAGAACCAGGGGCCAGCCGTGGCGGCGGCAGATCTCTTGCAGGGCGGCAGCATGGACGAAGCTAAAATAATGGAAATTGTGGGCGTGGACAATATCCGGCCTTACTTCAAGGAGAAAGTCTTCCAGGAGTTTCTTGATCTCCCCGGCCCTGTCTTCCAGGGCTGCCGGATTAAGGGAATTGAGATCCATTAAGGGTGAACGCTTGATGATTACCCCCTGCCAGCTTTCTTGCACCGGGGTATCGGGGGCTGTGGCCGTGAGGAGGCTTACCTGGTGCCCCTGGCGGACCAGGTAAGGGCACAGGAGGGCCAGATGGGATTCCACTCCCCCGATAATCGGCGGGAAAGCCCAGTGTAACATGACAACGCGCATATTACTTCGCCTCCACAATTAATATATTTGAGACATCATATTTATTTTAGCTATAATTACCCGGGAAAGTCAAGAAAGGACAAACACGGCAGGATTATTTACGCTTCAATAATGACTTTGAGATCGCCTTCTTTCTTCAGAACACTGGCCAGGACTCGCCCCTCCTTTTCCTCAAAGGCCAGGTCCAGGCGGCTGTCGGCCACGGCCAGGTTCCTGATCTCTACCCGGCTGGTCCCGGGAAGTAGTAAGGGTCGGGAAATAAACAGGCCGTGTTCCCCTAATTTCAGGCCCAGCAGGTGCTGGAAGAAACTGAAAAGGCTGCCTATGGCCCAGGCCTGGGGATCACAGGCTACCGGGTAACGTACCGGGCCGCTTAAACCCCTGCGGGTAAAACCACAAAAGAGCTCCGGCCAGCGCCGGTAATTAAAGTGGGGGCTGGCGGCGAAAAGGCCTGCGGCCAGGCGCGATAATTCCTCCAGGCACTGGTAACGGCGCAGGCCGGCGGCGATAATGGCGTTGTCATGGGGCCAGACCGAGCCATTATGGTAACTCATGGGGTTATAAGCCCTTTCCTTTTTACTCATGGTCCGGATACCCCAACCGGAATAGAAATCTCCGGCCAGCAGTCGCCGGGCGACCCTCCGGGCGCGCTCCAGCGGGAGAATACCGGTAAAGAGGGCCTGGCCCCCGTTAGAAACCAGGGTGGTCAGGGGCCTTTTCCGGCCATCGAGGGCAAAAATCAAGTACCCTTCATTTTCCAGCCAGAAATCCTGGTTAAACCGCTCCCGCAACTCCCTGGCCCGCCTCTTCAGATCGGCAGCGGTCAGTTCATCACCCAGGATGGCTAATAAATGAGCCGCTTCGTTGAGAGCCAGATAGTAGTAAGCCTGGACTTCTACCAGGGCCACGGGACCCTCGGCCAGGCGCCCCTCCCGGTCAACAACAGCATCCCAGGAATCTTTCCAGCCCTGGTTGGCCAGGCCGGCCGGGGACTCCCGCTGGTATTCCAGGTAGCCGTCGCCGTCCAGATCGCCATAATCCAGGCACCAGCGCAGGCAGTTGCGCAGGGGAATGGCCATTTCCCGTAATAAAGCGTCATCCCGGGTCCACCTGTAAGTCGCACCCAGGAGGATAATAAACCACAGGGTAGCATCTATAGAACCGTAATAGGGACTATGGGGTACCTCCCGGCAGCTGGTCATCTCCCCGTGGCGCAGTTCATGGAGGATTTTTCCCGGCCTTTCCTCCCGCCACCTATCCACCTTTTGGCCCTGGTAGCGAGCCAAGAAGCGTAGGGCCTGATGGGCCAGGGCCGGGTTTAGGATAAGGGCCTGCCAGGAGGTAATCAAAGAATCACGGCCAAAGGGGGCGGTGTACCAGGGTATCCCGGCGGCTATAATCCGGCCTGCACCGGGATAATCTATTTGCAGGGCTTTGAGGTCGGTGACGGCCGTCTGGAACATGGCATTGATAAAGCTATTGTCGGTCCAGATCCTGGTCGACTCCCTTTGCCACTGGTGGTAAGCAGTCGCCTGCTCAATGGTGGTCGCCGAAAAAAGATCGCTGATCTTGTTCCTCGAAGAGATATTACCTGGATCGGGTTCAATTTTTAAATGCAGGTAGAGCTTTTTTTGGGGCGGCAGGACCAGGGCAAAGGTGATTTCGGCCTGGCCAGGCCGGCCGGTGATGCTTGTCGGCGCCGGTTCAAAGGTAATTCCGGTGGTCCGGAGGAGGTTGTCCAGGCCCCGGTAAGCCAGGACCAGCCCCTGGCGTCGCACTTCCACCGGTAACAATTCACCCCGGCGGCGACGCTGGCTGCCCCGTACCTCAAATATATCCCGGAAATCAGCCGCCAGGTTAAAATGGAGCAACAACTTTACCGGAAAGGGATTAAAGTTTATTAAGCGCAGGCGCTGAAAAAGGGCGTCCTTAATTAACCGTAACTGGCGGAGATGGATGGTCTGGGCCGGTATTACGGTACCATCGGGCAGATTAAAAACCGGGTTGGTTAATTCTATCTGGGCGAAGTGACTATCGCGGATGGAAGAAGAAAGAAATATTGGTCGCTGTCCGGCCACCTGCAACTCCAGGTGACTTAAGTAGCGGGTATCATTATAGTAAAGGCCCAGGCTGCCATTATCCCGCTGGATAACTGAACCATCGGGCAGGGAAACGAGAAAAATCCCCCCTTCCTTCAGCACCTCGGTCGCAGGTTCAATAGCGCACGGATTATGGCGTAAATCTAGCTCTGTATCGAGCATGTACTACCTCCTCCCTTTATTAAAAAAGAATTCGGCAGGCAACCTGGGGTTTCCTTCCTGGGAGAAATGGACTTAAAATTTGCATTTCCCTGGCCGCGTGGTATAATAAAAATATATATATATCCTGGTACGCTGAATTACGGCTTGGGCCGTAAACGGGGGAACCATTTCCGGGGTGAATCCCGGCCAGCAACAGCTTTTATTTTCCTTAAATCTTTGGGTGGATAGGCTGTCATTCAGGGATTGCCGGGGAAGGGAAGGCTAAAGCGCCGGGTAGGGCTAACTTCGGCCCGAATCCGTCAGCTAACTTCGTAAGCGTGGAAGGGAACTACCGGTTAACCGGTATCGTGTTCCATGGCGTTCAAGCTAGCAACCCCGGGTAAAACCGGGGTTGTATTTGTTTTATTACTTTTTACGAGGAGGGCAACAATCAGCTAAAACAAAAGTAAAGGGGGTAGATAATATGAGCAAAAAGCAGGCTGCCAAAATAGTTATGGTTTCCAACCGGGGTTCGTACAACCTGCAGGCGACCCCGGAGGGCATCAAACCCGTCCCGGCCATCAGCGGCCTGGTATCCGCTGTGGAACCATTTTTGCGGAAAAAGGGTGGTGTCTGGGTAGCCTGGGGCGGGCGGGAAGCACCCCAGGAAAATAGCCAGGGTTTAAGGTTGGCTGTACCTATTGAGAATGCGGCTTACACTTTTCATGAAGTACCCCTCACAGCGGGAGAAATAAAACTTTACTATCACGGTTTTACCAATAGTGCCCTCTGGCCCCTGTGCCATTACTTTTTAGATAGATGTCATTATGACGCCAGGGAATGGTCAACTTACGCCCGGGTTAACGCTAAATTTGCCGGGGCGGTTTTTGAAGAGGCCGCGGAGGGTGATATCATCTGGGTCAATGATTACCACCTGGCCCTGGTACCGGCCCATTTACGCCATCGCCAACCGCAGTTAAAACAATTCTTTTTCTGGCATATACCCTTCCCCCACCACGACCTGTTGGCCACTCTCCCTTGGGCGCCCCACATCCTGCGCGGCCTCCTAGGAACCGATGTCCTGGGTTTCCATCTCCAGGCCTATGTTGATAATTTTTTACAGGCAGCAGCCCAGTTGCTGGGGGCCCGGGTTGACTTTGAAGAAAATATTGTCTACTGGGAACAACGACGCATCCATGTCGGTGCCTGGCCCATGGGGATCGATTATCGGGCCTTCCAGCGCCAGGCGGTCGAACCCTCTACCAGGGCCAGGGCTGAGGAATTAAGGGAACAAATCGGCGTTGAACGCCTGGCCCTGAGCGTGGAGCGTCTTGATTATACCAAGGGGATCCTGGAAAGGCTCCTGGCCTGGGAGCGTTTGCTGGAAGAGGCCCCGGAATGGCGTGGCCGGGCGGCCCTGGTACAGATCGCCGTACCCAGCCGGACGGCTGTACCCGCCTACCGTCGTCTAAAGGAAGAGGTGGAAGCAGCCGTAGGCCGTATCAATGGGCGTTTCAGTGACGGTAGCTATCGCCCCGTCCATTACTTCTGGCGCGGCCTCCCCCGGCAGGAACTAGTAGCCTACTACCTGGCGGCCGATGTCATGATGGTTACGCCCCTCAGGGATGGTTTAAACCTGGTAGCCAAAGAATATGTGGCCTCACGGTGTGACAATACCGGCGTGCTGGTATTGAGCCGTTTCGCCGGAGCCGCCCAGGAACTCAAAGGAGCCGTCCTGGTCAATCCTTATGATATTGATGGTATGGCCATGATCTTTAATACGGCCCTGGGGATGGGCCGGGCGGAACAAGAAAAAAGGTTGCGTCTTTTGCAAGAAAGGGTACGGCGCCATGATGTCCACTGGTGGATGAACTGTTTCCACCAAACAATGGCTTTAAAGAAAGGAGAAGCGGATGATGTCTCCGGGTCGGCTAGCAGCTAAGATCCGGCACCACGGCGAAATTCTCCTCATGTGTGACTACGACGGTACCCTGGTTCCCCTGACCTCCCGCCCGGAACTGGCTCGTCCCGGGAAAAACCTGCTGAAATTACTGCAGTATCTGCTACAACGGCAGGGCCTGCACCTGGTTATAATCAGCGGCCGCTCCCTCGCCGACCTCCGCCACCTGTTGCCGGTACCCGGTCTCTGGCTGGCTGGCCACCACGGCACTCGGGTCGTGGACCCGAAGGGAGAAGTTATCGCGCTCTCGCCGCCAGCACCCGGAGATATTCCCTGGACAAAAATTTTTTCTCTGGCCCGGAAAATTGCAGCAGGGATTCCGGGCCTTTTGGTGGAAAATAAAGGAGAAAACCTGGCCCTGCACTACCGGTTGGCCGCGCCGGGAGACGCCGCAGCCGCCCTGGAGGGGTTTCGCCGCGAAGTCAAACCATATTTAAAATACGGCCTCGAATTTATCGCCGGGCATAAGGTCCTGGAGCTTCGCCCCCGGGGAGCCCACAAAGGGGTGGCGATAAACTATTTCACCCGCCGCTGGCCCCGGGCTTTACCCCTTTACCTGGGGGATGATAGTACCGATGAGGATGCCTTTAACGCCCTGCCGGCTAACGGCCTGGCTGTAGGGATCGGTCCCCGTTTCTCCGGCCGGACCCCTTATTTCCTGGCTTCGCCGGTAGAAGTCAGCCATTTTCTTTTCGGTTTAGCCTGATATAACCGGGCCAATTTTTAACCTGCATTAACTTCTTTTAACCTTCTAGCCAAAACTAAGGGGGTAATATTTAAGCTAGGGCGACATAAAAATAAACGTGAACATGCGAACGAGGTGATTATTTTTGGCCACCATCCAGAAAGCTATTATTCCCGCTGCCGGCTGGGGTACCCGCTTCCTGCCGGCTACTAAAGCCCAACCAAAGGAAATGCTACCCATCGTCGACAAACCGGCCATCCAGTTCATCGTTGAGGAAGCCGTTAATGCCGGGGTCGAAGACATCCTGATTATCACCGGCAAAAACAAGCGCGCCATTGAAGACCATTTTGACCGTTCCCTGGAGTTAGAGGACCTCCTGCGGGAAAAGGATAAAGGGGAACTCCTGGCCCTGGTGGAAAGAATCGCCGACCTGGCTGATATCCACTATATTCGCCAAAAGGAACAGCTGGGCCTGGGCCATGCCGTCTACTGCGCCCGCAAGTTTATCGGCCAGGAGCCCTTCGCCGTCCTCCTGGGAGACGATATTATCGTCAATACCCCTTCCTGCCTGGAGCAGATGCTGGCCGTTTATGAAGAAGTCAAGGCCCCCATTGTCGCCGTCCAGGAGGTCCCCCGGGAAGAAGTCAACCGCTACGGGGTCATCGCTCCCCTGGAGATTGACGGCCCCCTGATCCAGGTCAAAGACCTGGTGGAGAAACCACAACCCGCTGAAGCTCCCTCCAACCTGGCCGTTATTGGCCGCTACCTCCTGGTGCCGGAGATCTTCCCCCTGCTGGAGATGGTACAACCCGGCGCCGGTGGAGAGATCCAATTGACGGATGCCTTGCGCTTACTGGCTAGCCAGGACCTGGTCTACGCCTACCGCTTCCAGGGCAAGCGCTACGACATCGGTGATAAACTTGGTTTCCTCCAGGCCACAGTGGAATTCGCCCTGGCCCGGCCGGACCTGGCCGGCCCCTTCCGCGAGTACCTGGCCGGGATCATCTCTTCCGCCCTGGGTAACCTGCAGATTGCCGCCACTAAGGAATAATACGCATATTTACCTGGCTCCATGCGTCTCGTATCAGGGAGTATCTAGGGCAAAATATTAGTCCAATCCTGTGGCCACAGCCTGAATAAGAGTCCGCCCTGCTGAATGAAAGGAGCGGACTCTTTTATGGTCCTTTTAAACTGCTACCGCGTTACTCCACTTGCCGCAGCGGTCACCCCAGCGGGCCAGGACCTCTTTTCCTTCTTTTAATTCTACTACTTCACAGTGATTGGCACACCCGCGGCATTCAAAACCGCCGGTGTGGAATTCCCTGTCGGTAAGCTCGAAGCCCCGGAAGGAGCTCACCTTCAGGCCCGCTTCCCGGGCCAGGAGGGCGGCGCCGAAGGCCCCCATGACGCCGAAGTGTTCAGGAACGATGACCTCCGTTCCCAGGGCGCGGCTGAAGGCCTGGCGCATGCCGGCATTGGCCGCCACCCCGCCCTGAAAGACTACCGGCGGCAGGATCTCTTTGCCCTTGCCGACGTTATTCAGGTAGTTACGTACCAGGGCCTCACACAGGCCAGCAACGATATCGTTCAGGGGGTGGCCCTGCTGCTGTTTATGTATCATGTCGGACTCAGCAAAGACGGCACAGCGTCCGGCTATCCGTACCGGGTTCTGCGCCTCCAGGGCTAGGCGGCCAAAATCCTCGATGGGAATCCCCAGGCGGGCCGCCTGCTGGTCCAGGAAGGAACCGGTGCCGGCGGCGCAGACGGTATTCATAGCGAAATCAGTGACTACACCCTGGCGCAGGATGATTATTTTCGAATCCTGGCCGCCGATTTCTAGTACCGTCTGCACGCCGGGCACCACCTGGCTGGCGGCCACGGCGTGGGCGGTAATTTCGTTTTTGACCACATCGGCCCCCGTCATGACGGCCGCCAGGCCGCGACCGCTGCCGGTAGTGCCTACACCGGCCACGCTGATGTCCCGGCCCAAGGTATCCCTAATCTCCCGCAAGCCCTCCTGGATGGCCGGGATGGGCTGGCCGCGGGTCCGCAGGTAAACGTAGGCCAGTAGTTGGCCACTGCCGGTGTCCAGGGCAATGACGTTAGTGCTGACGGAGCCAACGTCGATACCCAGGTAGATAGACTTCAAACTGGATCAACTCCTTTTTCATCTGCTTAGTAATCCCATGAAGGTTCACGCCTCCACAACTGAGACGAGGGACTGGCTGGTACAGGCGGAAGGCGACTTGGTTCGAGGCGTTAGCAAATTTAGCGAAGCCGGGCGAGGCAGCGGTGAACGGGAGGGGGATCGTCACGTAACTTTAAGAAAGAAAAGTATCACTCCCCGTAATACTTGATCAAAGAGATAAAATCAAGCCACTCCCGTTGCCGAGCAAGGCTGAGCGCAAAGTTTGCTAGCCGAGAACCACTGGAGCCTGGAGGCTATACCCGTCAGTTCGTACAAGTGCTAGATTGGTAAATTATTAACCTGCCCGCATACCCTTCTGCCGACGCAACATATCGACAAAGGCTTCCAGGCGGGTCTGCAGGCCGGCCTCGCCAGTCTGCTCGTCCAGGTAGAGGGTCATGACCGGGATCCCGGTAGCCTGCTGGACAGAAGGCATCACCGAATGGGCGACGATCTCCGGCATGCAGGTTAAGGGCGCCAGCTGGATAACCCCATCGCAGCCCTGCCGGGCGAAGACGACTGTATCTCCCACTGACTCCCAGCCGTGGCCGCCGACAAAGTGGTTGAGGTAAGGGGGAGCCGTTTTTTCCGGGTGATGGCCCGGTAGGGGCAAAAGGCCCTTAAAAAGGTTATCGTTGATCCAGCGGCTAATAAAAAGACCCCTGACCACCTCTACCCCCAGGGCTCCCAGTCGCCTTTCTATATCCAGGTTGACCAGGGGTTCCAGTACCGTATAAATTTCACCGACAATACCGATTCGCAGTGATGGCACCTCTTTTCGCCGGGGAATGGCCGCCAGCTCGGCTTTAATTTCCTTAACTGTCCTGTTAAGCGTCCGGCGGCTATCGGCGGCATCCAGCTTTTGTAAAGCTAGCCGGAAGACGGCGTCAGCCTGGCCGGGACGATTTTCCCGGGGTCGCAGGCGCTGGACCTCCTGTTCCAGGGCATCAACAGCGCAGGCCTTCAGCCAGGCCAGGATTATCCCGTGGACGCCGTCCTGCCAGGGGCGACGGTTCAAATATTTAATCTTCTCCCAGACTTCGCTAAAGTGAACGTCCGGGGGCTCGAAGACAATCATCTCGTATTCGCTGCCCAGGTCCCGGAGAATTTCTCTCTGGACCTGGCTGTAGTAGCCGATACGGCAGGGCCCTACCCCGCCGGCCATGACGATGGTGTCGGCCCCCAGTTCTTTAGCCTCCAGGTAATTACCCAGGTTGACCTTCAAGGGCAGGCAGGCGGATTCCGGGGCCTGGCGGACACCCAGTTCCAGGGTGCGGCGAGTACATGGTGGGGGTACCACCACATCCAGGCCAAGGCCCTCCAGGGCGGTCTTCAGGACCAGCCACAAGTGGCCCATATGGGGAAAGGTTATCTTCATGCAGAACGCCTCCGGCTGAGCATATCCATAAAGGCCTCCAGGCGGGTCGCCACCCCGGCCTCGCCGGTCTGCTCGTCTAAGGTTAATAATAAAAAGGGCTTGCCCAGGCGATGGGCATAACGCTCGGCCAGGTCACCGACCAGGGAATCCGGACCGCAGCCAAAGGCTGTCAAATGAATTAGACCGGCGATTTCTTCTTTTTCCATCAGGTGTAGTGCTGTACCCATAATCTTGCGGCCCAGGGTCCAGTACAGGCGTTTGGGTAACTGGCGGCAGGCCGCCTCCCCCAAAGTGGGGTCGATATTCTCCGGCAGGACCACCCGTCCTCCCAGGCGGGCTACCTTACCGGGAATATCCATGCCCAAGTAACGGTCATAGAGAAGGTAGCTGTGACCGACGATACCTACCGCCAGGGAGATGTCAGTATCGGCCACCGGCCGTGAACCATGCTTTAAAGGGTAATCAACGGGCGCGCCGCCACCGATAGTTAGTGGCGGTTGCTCCCAATTGCCTACGGGCACGCTGTTGCCCAGATATGGACCGCCCTCCCTTTGCCGTGCCAGCCATTCCCGGTACCTGGCCCCGGCTAACGCCGCGGCCTGCAAGGCCTCCCTGTTCCCGGCACCCAGGGCCCGGGCCGTCGCCCGGATGGCCGCCCGCAGGCCCTCTTTCGGCCGCCGGGCCAGGTCGACGGTAGGAGCGATAACCGGGGGGCAATCCTTAATTGCCGCCCGGAGCATATCGGGCAGGCCCATGAGCTTCGGGCAGATAAAGCTCTTCTGTTCCACGCTGACCAGGCGGGGGACAAAGAGGGCCTCTACCCGGGGCGCCAGCCAAGCGGCATGGCCATAATAGACCTTTACTGGCAGGCAGGCTTCGGCAACAGCCAGGCCGACTCCTAAATCTAAAATTTCCTTTGAGGTCGGTGGGGAAACTACAACTTCCGCCCCGAGGTTTTCCAAAAAGGTCTCCCACCAGGGAGCATAGTAATAATAAAAGAGGGCACGGGGCACCCCCAGTCGCCAATGTTTAACCTTCACGCTAATCATCATCCTTTTTTTCTAGTTCGGGCCAGATGTGTTTCTCCTTTTCCCCTTCTTCCTGGTCCTTACGTCTCAAGGGTTTGCGAGCCGGCTCTGGATAGGGCTGCCGGTCAAAATCCTGGGGATGCAGGGCCTTTGACCGCAGCTTGATTAAAGGCACCGGCGGCCGGATCAGAACGTCCTTCAAAGCGCTGGCATTAAAGGGAACCAGGGGCCAGAGGTAGGGCAGGCCGAAGGACTTGGTGGTCATAAGTAACAAAAATATCCCCAGAGTCATGGCCACCAGGCCCGGCAGGCGGAACAGGCCCACACCAATAAGCAAGATAACGCGAACCAGGGTATTGGCCATGCCCAGTTCATAGCTCGGGGTAGCGAAGATGCCGACCGCAGCTATAGCCATATATAGGATAACCTCGGGGTTAAAGAAACCAACGGCCACAGCGATCTGGCCGATTAAGACGGCAGCGATCAAACCCAGGGCAGTGGCCAGGGCGGTCGGGGTGTGGATAGCTGCCAGGCGCATAAGGTCAATACCCAGCTCGGCAAAGAGAAACTGCCAGACCAGGGGTATTTTCCCCAATTCCTTCGGGCCGATCCAGGCCAGGCCCGGCGGCAATAAATCATGTTGCAGGGCGGCCAGGAGCCACAAGGGGGGCAAGAAGACCGAAAGAAATACCCCGACAAAACGTACAACACGTAAAAAAGTGCCAATCAGGGGCGCCTGGCGGAATTCCTCGGCGTGCTGCAAGTGGTGAAAAATTGTCGCCGGCAGGATCATGACGCTGGGGGAGGTATCGACCATGACCAGGACGTGCCCTTCAAAGAGATGGGAAGCGGCGACGTCCGGGCGCTCGGTATAGCGCACCCGGGGAAAGGGGTTCCAGTAGCTGCCCGGCTCGATAAACTCCTCCAGGGATTTCTCCGCCATGGGCAGGCCGTCCATCTTAATGGCTTTAATGCGTTCCTTAATGATGTCCACCAGGCGCGGGTTGGCGATATCCTGGATATAAACAACGGCCACATCGGTCTTGGAACGGCTGCCCACCTGGAGGATCTCCGTCCGCAACTTGGGGTCGCGCACCCGCCGGCGCAGGAGGTTGACATTAAACAGCAGGGTTTCGACGAAGTTGTCCCGGGACCCGCGTACCACCCGCTCCAGGTCGGATTCCTCCGGATTGCGTACCGGGTAGTTCCGGGCATCAAGTTGGATAACCTTTTTAAAACCATCGATTAGGACAACAATGCCCCCGGATAAAATCTTGTCGACAACCTTATGCAGGTCGTCAAGGGCCTCCACCTGGAGATAGCTCATATATTGGGTAAAAATCTTGGTATAAGCGTCGGGAGCCAGGTCCTCACGTTTCAGTTTGGCCAGGGAAGTTAGGACATAAGTCAGGACATCCTCCCGGGCCATACCGTTAATATAAAACAAAGTGGCCCGGCGCCCGGCAATATTAATATCCCGCCGGATGGCGTCGAAGCTCTGGCCGACCCCCAGCTCCTTCATAATCCAATTATTGTTGACATCCAAATCGGTATCGACCCGGACGATGTCGCCGGAAATAGTCATTTTTTCATCCCCTTAACCCTGGTAGAGAGCCGGCCCTGGAAATGGTCCCGGCTTTATCCCCGTGGGTTGAATAATACAGCCATAACATAGCCAAAAACCACGGCCGCGGCGATACCCGCCGCTCCAGCCGTTATCCCGCCGCTGAAGGCGCCAAGCAAACCTTTGGCTTGGACGGCTTCCAGGGTGCCTTGGGCTAGGCTGTGGCCGAAACCGCTGATGGGAATCGTCGCCCCGGCCCCCCCCAGCTTGACCAGGGGTCCATAGAATCCTAAAGCACTCAGGATAGCCCCGCCGGTGACGAAACCGACCAGAATATGGGCCGGAGTCACCTTGTAGGGGGTCAGATCCATAATGAGCTGCCCCACCAGGCAGATCAGGCCGCCGATGATAAAGGCCATGATAATACTCAAGGGATAGGTGCCTCCTTCGGAAATAGGGTTCAAGCAAAAATGGATATGACTTACATTATCGCTTCAGGGCTGGCGGTACAGGCTCCAGGCTCCGGTGTTTCTCGGCGAGCAAAC
The DNA here is from genome assembly GCF_051020825.1 of Moorella naiadis (nom. illeg.). Taxonomy (NCBI): domain Bacteria; kingdom Bacillati; phylum Bacillota; class Clostridia; order Neomoorellales; family Neomoorellaceae; genus Neomoorella; species Moorella naiadis (nom. illeg.). The sequence goes on along the minus strand of NZ_JAXGFQ010000020.1, from coordinate 41,420 downwards.
TTTGCGCTCAGCCTTCCTCGGCGGCGGGGGTGGCTGGACTCGGTCCTTTTGATCAATCATAACGGGGCATGCTACTTCTCGTTCCTGAAGCCACGTTGCGATCCCCATCCCGTTCACCGCCGCCTCGCTACGGCTTCGCTAGGTTTGCAAACGCCTCGAACCAAGTCGCCCTCCGCCTGTAGCCGCCAGCCCTTTAGCCAGCATTTTCATGGTTTCGTGGTGGGGCGTCAGCCCCCATGAGGGGCTCCTCCGGAAATACTTCTACCCGAGTTTCTCGATCACAACGCCGTGGCCGATACCGGGGATGGATTCTCCCTGCTGTGAGGCCGTGGTACTAAGGAGAGCCCCGGTGCCCACCCCCAGGATACGCTTGTAGCTACCCTCATTTAGTTTACCCATTAAATGCCCCGCAAAGACTACCGCCGAGCAGGCACAGCCGCTGCCCCCGGCGTGGGTATCCTGGCGTTCATGATTATAGATTAAAACGCCACAGTCACTGTAGTTTTTAGCGACATCATACTTCTGCTCGCCCAGGAGTTTGGTGGCAATCTCATGGCCCACCCGGCCCAGGTCACCGGTGATAATCAGGTCATAATCAATGGGGCCGCGCCCGGTATCCTGAAAATGGCGGACGATGGTGTCGACGGCGGCCGGGGCCATGGCCGAGCCCATATCGTTGGGATCTTTAATGCCGACATCCAGGACCCGGCCGATGGTAGCATGGGTTACCCGGGGACCATGACCTACCGGAGCCAGCAGCACTGCACCGGCCCCGGTAACCGTCCACTGGGCCGTCGGCGGCCGCTGCACCCCCTGCTCCGTGGGGAAACGGTACTGGCGTTCGGCCGTATCATAATGGCTGCTGCAGGCAGCTACCACGTGGTGGGCGAAGCCGCCATCAATAAGGATGGCTGCCAGGGCCATACCTTCGTACATGGTAGAACAGGCGCCATAAAGGCCCAGGAAAGGTATTCCCAGGGTCCGAGCGGCGTAATTAGCGGAGATAGTCTGGTTTAACAGGTCGCCGGCCAGGAGGTAGTCAATATCCCGGGGTTGGAGCTGGGCTTTGGCGATGACCATCTTGACAGCCTCTTCCAGCATCTTGCGTTCGGCCTTTTCCCAGGTCTCCTCACCGAAGTAACTATCATCGATGACCATATCAAAGGAATCCCCCAGGGGGCCTTCACCTTCCTTGGGACCGACAACCGACGCCGTGGCCACAATCACCGGGGGATTGGCAAACTGCAGGGTATGTTGACCTACCCTTTTGGGTGCCGTCACAGGATCCACCTCGCTAATAGGACAGGAAGTAAGCTATCAGACCGATTAAAACTGAAACAACAAAACCATAGACCAGCACCGGGCCGGCAATGGTAAACATCCGGGCGGCGACGCCAAAGACAAAGCCTTCCCGCTTAAACTCCATGGCCGGGGCGACGATGGAGTTGGCAAAACCGGTGATGGGAATAATGGAACCTGCCCCGGCAATCTTACCGATCTCGTCATAAACCCCCAGACCGGTCAAGAAGGCCCCGAGAAAAACCATTAAGATCACCGTCGCCGTGGCAGCATCCCGGGTATTCAAACCTGCGTGAGTAAAGGCCAGGGTAAAAAGCTGGGCCAGGACCGAGATTACCCCCCCCACCCAGAAGGCGTTCAGGGCATTGACCAGGATGTTATGCCGGGGCTTGACACTATCGGCCAGCCGCTGGTAAGCCTGCTGGTCATAGGTTTGCTTTTGCTGCATCACCTGATCGGCCAGGGTCAGGGGTTTTTTGGGCGGCCCCGGCTGTTTGGTGCTGTCAGTCATTACCCTCACCTCGTTTTTAGCGCTCTGCTATATTATCGACCGCTGCCAGGCCTGTTTATACATAAAAAGCCAGATCCTGGTTTAGTTTTCCAGGACTGGCTTTTCTTGAATAGTTTTTTGCTGGTATAAATGATTCGTTTAGTTCCTCAGGCCCTGTAGCGGTGCCGGGATGCGGCCGCCGCGGCGGATCATGGCCGTCGGGCTGAAAGAGTTAACCGCCATGACCGGCGCGCGGCCCAGGAGGCCGCCGAACTCCACCATTTCCCCGGGCCTTTTCCCAGGCACGGGAATTACCCGTACGGCGGTGGTTTTATTATTAATCATGCCAATAGCCGCCTCGTCGGCGATGATGGCGGCGATGACTTCCGCCGGGGTATCGCCGGGGATAGCGAACATATCCAGCCCCACCGAACAGACGGCGGTCAGGGCTTCCAGCTTCTCGAGGCTGAGAGCGCCGCTCTCTACAGCCCGGATCATACCGTTATCCTCGCTCACCGGGATAAAGGCGCCGCTTAACCCCCCCACATAAGAGGAGGCCATGGCGCCGCCCTTTTTGACGGCGTCATTGAGCAAGGCCAGGGCGGCCGTAGTACCGTAGGTGCCGCAGCGCTCCAGGCCCATGGCCTCCAGGATCTCAGCCACGCTGTCTCCCTGGGCATTGGTGGGAGCCAGAGAGAGGTCGACGATGCCGAAGGGGACCCCCAGGCGGGTCGAGACCTCCCGGCCCACCAGTTCCCCCATGCGGGTCACTTTAAAGGCTGTGTTCTTAATAATCGTCGCCAGCTGGCCCAGGTCGGCCTCCGGGTACTGGCGCAGGGCTGCCAGGACAGCCCCCGGCCCGCTGATGCCGACGTTAACTACGACTTCCGGTTCGCCTGGGCCGTGAAAGGCACCGGCCATAAAGGGGTTATCCTCAGGGGCGTTGCAGAAGGTCACCAGCTTGGCGCAGCCCAGGCCGCCCTGTTCAGCCGTCAGGCGGGCCGTTTCCTTAATCAGATGGCCGAGCTCGCCGATGGCGTCCATATTCATCCCGGCTTTAGTTGAGGCCACATTGATGGAGGCACAGACCCGGTCAGTGGTGGCCAGAGCCCGGGGCAGAGAGTTAAAAAGAGCCTGGTCGCCCCGGGTAAAACCCTTATGTACCAGGGCGCTGAAGCCGCCGATGAAATTAACACCCACCGCCGCTGCCGCCTCGTCCAGGGTCTGGGCCAGGGGTATTAAATCCTCTTCCCGGGAAGGCTCGCCTACCTGGGCCATGGGAGTGACGGCAATACGCTTGTTAACAATGGGTATACCATAGGTGACAGCTACCTCATCACTTACGGCCACCAGGTTCGCCGCCAGCCGGGTAATTTTATCGTAGACCCGGCGGCAGGTTGCCTCCAGGTTATCCGTAGCGCAGTCCCGCAGGCTGATCCCCAGGGTAACAGTACGGATGTCCAGGTTTTCTACCTGGATCATGCGGATGGTCTCGAGGATTTCTTCGGGTGTAAAGGATAACAGGCTAGGCATAATTTATCCTCCGCACGTAGTCTTCAGTCAAATTAAGCGATTGTTGGGGATTTCTTGGGGCTGGGGGTAGAGGCTTCAGGCTCCAGCTAGATGCGATGCATAAACTTAAAAACGTCGGCCCGCTGGATGGTTACCTGGACCCCTAGGCTCTCACCCTTTTCCTGTAACTGTTCCTGGAGGGTAGAAAAAGTAAGGGTATTTCCCCGCAGGTCCACAATCATAATCATGGTGAAAAACTCCTGGAGAATCGTCTGGCTGATATCCAGGATATTAACGCCAGCTTCTGCCAGGACGCCGGTAATGCCGGCCAGGATACCTACCCGGTCGCGACCCAGGACAGTTATAATGGCCCGTTCATCGCTCATCATGTCTCTTCACCTTTATCCTTTTTGTTCCTTTTGGATTTCTACCAGGACCATTTCCACCTCGGAGGCATCGGTTGCCAGCCAGCCCCGGGTCAAGCGTGCCAGGCCGCGGAAGAAATCCGTCCGGGCGGCCCGCTGGATATCGGCCGTCAGGGCCGGTACCCATTGCTCCAGGTGTTCCTGTAAAAAGCGTTTCTGCCCTGTCAGGAGCTTCTCGCAGACCCCGCCGTCCTGGACCTTGGCGGCTGCCTCCCGACAGAGCCAGGCCATAAACTCCAGTTCCAGGCCCAGGTGGTCGTCCGGTTCCTGGTTCTTTTTCTTACTCTCCAGGCCGAAGGAACGATAGAACTCTCGTACGGCCAGGGTTTTCTCACTAAAGAGGAGATGTTCTTGGGAGCGGTAGACGGATTCCCACGGTGGTGCCTCCAGATGACCCGGGCCGACGAAGAGGCGATTATAGTCTTCCTGGAGTTCCTGGTGATAGGCCTCCAGGTCTTCCCGGTGGGCCGCCAATTCGACCTGCATCTGCCGGCAGCCTGCAGTCAAATCCTCATTCTGGCTGTCGGCGGCCAGTTCTGCTAGAAACTGCTCCCCGGCCAGGGCGCCCAGCATCTCCTGGTTGGGTCCTTCCTGGTAGACCCTGGCCAGAAAGCTGTAAACCAGTTCCCTGCCCTGGAGCCATTCGCTGAGTAATTGCTTCTCCATAAATAACCTCCTCATTCTAGTTTTTCTTTATTTCCCTAAGAGCACTTTCACCTGAAGGGCGGTATAAAGGTTAACCAGGACGTCCAGGCGGCGCAGGTCCTGGCCTAAGAGTTCTTCCACTTTTTTCAGGCGGTAGCGCAGGGTGTTGACGTGGATGAACATATCCTCAGCCGCCCGGTTGTGGTCGCCCGAGGCATGGAAAAAAGCGGTCAGGGTGGCCAGGAGATCGGTATTATGCTCGCGATCATACTTGACAATCAGGCCCAGGTTTTCCTCATAGTAATCCGCCAGTTCCTGCTCGCCCTGGTTAAAAATCAGGCGCAAGACCCCGAGCTCGTCAAAAAAGGACAGGACGCCCCGCCGATGCATGAGGTGGCTGATCTCCAGGGCGACCTTGGCTTCCTGGTAGGCCCGGTAGAGATCGGCGACGTTTTCGTAAAAGCGCCCCACCCCGGCGGAGAAGGTGCGGCCCTGCAGATGCAGGGCAGTAACCTTTTGCAGGGATTTCACCAACCTGGCGATTTTGCCTTTATTAACCCCGGCCCCGGTTGCTGGCACCGGTACTAAGACTATCAACTGGTCACTGCGATCGGCTAAAATGACTTCGGGAACCTGCTGTTTGATATGATACTGCATTAATTGGCGCCAGCGCTCCCACAAATTTTCGTCCATTTCCCCATCCAGGGCGAAAACCAGTAGAAAATGAGGCCGGGTAAAATCCCATCCCCACAGGCGACCCCTATTGACCAATGCCTCCCGGTTTGGTAGATTATTATAAAGGATATCCTGGATGAATTCATTACGGTAACGTCTCTCGGTTTCCTGGGCCAGGCGGGTCCGGGACATCTCGATCATAGCAGCCAGGGAGGCTGCCTGCAAGAGTTCGCGATAATTCTGCCATGCTGCATCTGTTTCAAGAAGGAAGAGGTAGCCATAGCGGTAAACCTCTCCTACAGGTACCATAAGGAAGGAGGTACCTTCCCCGGCCCTTAAGTGGCCCGGGTAGAGTTCCTCCCCTACTGGTTCCCAGGGGAGTTCTACCGGCAGGTAATCGTCCAGGCTTAAGGGCGGCCCACCCGGAGGTACCTGGCTGGCCAGGATACGTAGGGTCAGGTCGCAGATTACCGCCGGCCGGCCGGCAATTTCTACTAAAAGTTGCAGCAGGGGCCTTAAGCCCTTACCAGCGGCAGCTAACTCCATAAAATGGCGCCAATATTGTGGTTCCATACAAAAATCACCACTAATTTTTGTATCAAGCTACAAAGGTTAAGTTCTCAATCTCCGGCGACCTGGCCTAGAAATTGATGCCAGGTCGCTCTTTATTTCGCCAGAGCCCCATAAATGGGAGCGTTTATCCACTCCCTCAGCCGGCAATAAAAAACCTTTCTCCTGTTGTTGCAGTCTTCAGCCTCAAGGTAGGCCGGGTGAGGTTAACATCAGCCAGTCCCGGTACCCATTTTTCCCCCGGCTCTTTTCCTTCCTCCAACTGTAAAACCTGCAGGGCTTTGACCGGACAGGCCTCAACGCAGGCCGGGGCCAGCCCGTTATCTAGTCTCTCCACACAGAGGTCGCATTTTTCGACTTTACCGGTAGCCAGGTTGTAGCGGGGCGCCCCGAAGGGGCAGGCCCGGACGCAGCGATTGCAGCCGCTGCACCGCCCGCTGTTATGCAGGACAATGCCATCCCGGCGTTTTTTATAGGTCCCCTCGGGGCAAACCCGGAAACATTCGGGGTTCTCGCAGTGGTTGCAGGCCAGGGAAAGATAGTATTCCTGCCACTGGCCTTTTACCCATCCAGAAAATGTACGCACTTGCCGCAGGGAAAAATCTAACCCCTTCCAATTTTTACATGCCTGTTCGCAGGCCCGGCAGCCGATGCAACGATTTAAATCCAGGAAAAAGCCCAACTGCATCCTTTAAGCCCCCTCTGAATAATCGTCCCGGCTCGCCACTAGGAGTGGCACCTCCAAAAATGATGCCACCATTTTTCACTGTAGCGGCGCTATATTTACAAAGGTGTCGTAATAGGCCACACCTGGGCCGCCACTGCTCACACTACCCATGTCAGTTGCCAGGGGCGGGGTGAGGCTGTTGAGCGCCTGTCCCCCGGGCAGGGGCCGCTGATGGCAGAGGATAGTCTGGGGCGGCACTAGTTCGCTGATGGCTACCATTATTACTACTTCGCCCCACTCGTTATAAAGGCGGATTTGGTTGCCACTTTCCAGGCCCTTTTCACTGGCCAGTCGAGGATGAACCAGAGCCAGAGCCTCCGGCACATCTTCCAGGTTGTAAAACTGGGAATTTAGTCCGGCGTTGGTATGGGGCGTCAGCAGGCGATAAGGGTAGGCCTCGAAACCTGCCGCCGCCGGTTGGTAAACCGGCAAGGGCGGTAACCCGGCGGCGGCCGCCTGTCGGGAGTAAATTTCATAGCGCCCGGAGGGGGTGGCAAAGCGCCCCTCGGCCCAGGGGTTGACCGGCAGCTTTAATTCTTTGGGGCCGTCCAGGAGGTCGCGGTAGTCCCTGATCCCCAGCAGTCGGTAAACCCCGGGGTTAAAAACCGCCGTCAGCCATTCTTCCTCGGTAAGGTTGCAGGGAAAAGGGCAACTCCCTGGAGCAGCCTTATTTAAAGCCGCTGCCAGTCCGCTTACTATCTGAATATCGGAACGGCACTCACCCCGGGGTGGAACGGCCGGTTCATTGATACCAATCCAGTGATGCCAGTAGCTGGGGACAACATCCCAACCCTCAAAGAAGGTTGTCGCTGGCAGGAAGATATCGGCCACCCGGGCCGTCTCCGTCAGAAACTGGCCGCTGACAACCACCAGTTCCAGCCCGGCCAGGGCCCGTTGCAGCTCTTCCGTGACGGCGTTTTGCCCCAGGGGGTTGGCGTTGGCCAACAAAGCCATCTTGACAGGAGGTGCTGTTGCCTCCTTTAGACCCCGGGCCAAATCGTAGATAGGAATGGTCCTCGCTCTACCTTCAAGTGCCATCCATTCCGGCCAGGCGGTGGTAAAAAGTTCGCAGGCCATGGGGCTGGCGTAATAGACGCCGCCCCCCTCCCGGGCCAGGTTCCCGGTCATGGCCGCCAGGGCGTTGATAGCCCGGATATTCTGGCCGCCGTTGGTATGGCGTTGCAGGCCTATGCCGATCCAAATGGCCGCCGGAGCGTTACATGCATACTCCTCGGCCAGGTGCGCCATTAGGTCCCAGGGAATACCTGCGGCTGCACTCAACTCGTCAGGATCCAGCCCGGCCAGGTATTCCTGCCACTCCGGCCAGCCCTGGACGTGGTTTTCCAGGTAGTGCCGGTCGATGTGCCCCCTTTGCCAGAGGTGACGGGCCATACCTGCAGCCAGGGCGCCATCGCTGCCCGGTTTAATCTGGATATAGAGGTCGGCCCGGGCCGCTGTAGCTGTGAATACGGGATCAATAACTACCAGGCGGGCTCCCCTCTCCCGCGCTTGGTTGATATACTCCATCTGGTGCATGGCCGTCCAGGCCGGGTTGGCCCCCCAGAGCAAGAGATAGTTGGCCCTGGCCATGGCTGTCGGGTCAGGGTGGTTGTGGCTGCCATAGCCGTAGACCATAGCATCCAGCCCGGCGCTCCAGCATAAGGAACCAGTTGTAGTCGTCACTTCCCCCAGGCTCCGGGCCAGCCAGCTCCAGGCCCGGTGTAAAAGGCCAATGTTCCCCGAGTTGCTATAGATAAAGACTGGTAAAAAGGAGCCATACCGTCCTGCCAGTTCCACCATCTTACCGGCTATCAGGTCCAGGGTTTCATCCCAGCCAAGCCGGTGCCAGCGGCCTGACCCCCGTGGCGCCTGGCGCAGGGGGGAAAGAACCCGATCCGGATGGTTTTGGATATCTAGATAACTGTAACCCAAACGGCAAAGATGGCCATGGCTATAGCCATGGGCCGGGTCACCGGCCAGTTCCTTAATCTCACCATTATCTACCAGGGTAATAAGACCGCAGGTGTTATAGCAGTTCCGGGGACAGGTGTGACGGCAAAAACGCGCTGCCATTATACCTCACCCCCCAGCCCCGGCCGTTCCGGTAACTTGGTGGCTGAATAAACAGCGCAGGCATTCCGCCGCGGTTGTACTGGCCTGAAAGACCTCCCCGCAGCTGGGGCAGGTATGCTCGGTCGCTGTCGCTATAGTTAAAGTTGAGGCGCTGGCCAGGACTTCCAGGGGCAAATCAGTGCCCCGGGCTAAACTGTGATGGGGACAGACTGCCAGGCAAAGGTTGCAGTGGTTGCAACGTGCCGGAGTATACGTTAATTCGCCGTCATGCAGTTTTAAAGCGCCAGTCGGGCAAAGGCGACTACAAATGTTGCATAGGTAACAAGGTCCAGTGAGTTCCAGGGACGGCAGGGGCAGGGTCGCTCCGGACGAATAACCCCCTTCCGGCCTGGCCTCGCGGAGGGCCAGCCCCAGGATCAGCGCACGTCGCTGGCTGACCAGGGGCGCAACCTGGGAAGGGGCCGGGGTGGTATCTATCCCGGGAATTTTAATGCCTCGCAGCAGGGAACTAAAAAACTCACGCCGCCCCATGGCTGCCGGGGACCTGCCTTGCCGACCGGCCTGACTCCCGAAGGGTGCCGGCGGCGGTGTGGCTTCCAGGACCAGGCGTTCAGCTGGCAGCTTTAAAGCGACTATAGTCTTTTGCGCCCGTCTAAAGGATGCCCGGAAGAGACTCTCACCCTTATCCCCCCAGGGGCAGGCGGCGCATTCTTCCTGGCGGTAGAGGAAAACCGTCTTGCCCCTGATGGCCAGGGCTACCATCACCTCTGGGGCCACGGCTCCCAAACAGGCGGCCATAACTAAATCATCTCTTCTTTTTTCTTCCCGGCGGTGATTGCAGGCAAAGACCACCTGCCCTGTGGCAGCGATGGCCTCCCGGCCCCGGGCCAGGAAAAAGGAATGGGTCCGTTCTGGATCCTCCACGGCACCGGCTGGACAGGCGACGGCACAAAGACCACAGCGCTGGCATTCCCGGATATCAGGCCGGCCTGCCTCCAGCTCAATCCCTCCCACCGGGCAGACATCCTGGCAGCTATGGCACTTAGACCAGGGTGACTTGCCCCTGATACAGGCATCGGCTTGTAAACGTACCTGACCAAGGCCGGATAGGCTGGCAGCGATACTCTCGAGATCCAGTTCCCCCATCCCCATTCTCTTGGAAAGAGCGGGCAGTACCGCCCGCTCTTATAGATCTTATAAATAAAGTAATTACTTATATTATCGTACTTACTAACCCAATGGTCAAGGGCGGGGAAGGAAATATCCCCCTAGAACTGGCCGACCATGATATTGACGCCGGTGGCATAGAAGAGATAGCGGCTGGCCAGTTCGGCGACTACCAGGAGCACCAGGGCCCCATAGAGCCACTGGCCCGTCAGGGCGCTACCTTTCCCGCTATAGGCCCGTAAGGCCAGAAAGGTAAAGACGAGGCCGCCGATTACCGCCAGGGCCTGGCTTAGGACCAGTACCGGCGCCGCTCCCAGCAGCAGGGCCGCCGTCGCCCGCGCCGCCACCGGCCCCGCCCCCAGCGCTACCAGGTAGGGCGGCAGGCTCACTACTTGCAGCAGTATCCCGATCACCGCCAGGATGATCGTGGCCTTCAGCATCCCTTCCTGGTTCTCTTGCCGCGCCCGGTAGTTCAGGACGGCATACAGGATGGCTCCCAGCACCAGCGCCGTGCTGTAAAAGACTATGTGGGTGTAGGCCGTCTCCCACGCCGGCAGGATGGTGTACACGTAGATGTTCGCCATGCTGATCAGGGCGATGACCCCACAGAGTCCGGCCACCCACCCCAGGGACGCCTTCGCCCCGTCACTCGCTTTGGCCTTTACTTCGACATAGTAGCTAACTAACCACAGTACGAAAAACCCTGCCGAAAAGAAGATCTCCCGACTCAGCCACGAGGTCTTCAGGTTGCTGATGGCCCGCGGCGCTCCTAATCCCGGCCCCCTTTCCTTTAGCCCTAAGACCAAACTCCGGGGTCAGTTTTTGTTGTTTATTACAAATGCTTTACAGATGTCTTTCCTTTTTAACCCGGCAAAAAATGTTGAGTAGCAATTGAACTAGCGCCGGCAACATCCACACCCCTGAATAAAATAACAAAGGCGCGGTTGCGGGCAGCTTTATGCCAGCCACGACCGCGCCCTATACTTTGTTAAGGGTTATCTAAATTCACCATAATCGTTAGTCCTAAAGGTCTTCTTCCAGATTAAATATCTCCGGCCGGGTTAAATCAACTTTTAACTCCCGCAGATAGGCGCCATCGCCGCGGTCTTCTATGACGCTGGTGGAAATACCCACCTCAATTCCCAGTCCGGCCAGGTCCTTGACTTTACTGACGTGAAACTCCAGGTAATGGTATTGCTTATTGTAGGTATAACCTTCGTAGCCAATTTTTTTAAAGCCCTGCAGCACCCGGGGGATGTCGTCGCCAAAGACCTTGGCCGACTTATAAAAGAAATCCCGGCGGGAGAAATAGAGGGTGGCGGCTACCGGCCTACTGTTGTTCTGCCGGTAAATCTGAGCAGTGTTTTTGTTCTCCAAGGAGCAATAATGCACCCCCAGTTTCAGACCTTTGTCCAGGGCAAAGGCTACCAGGTCCAGGCACTCCCCTTCACTGACGGCCACCGGCAGGCCGCCGCCGTACCAGTAGTTATAAAGAACTCGGTAGGGGGGATTCTTGATCTTATATCCCCGCAGGTTGTAAGTAGCAACGTTATTATAAGGGAAGCAGAACTCCAGAAGGTTAATTCCGAATATATCCAGACAATCCAATTCCACTAGAATTTCCTTCATGGGTTCCAGGGTGCCGGGCAGCACAGGCATCTCGACCATGACCCGGGGGATATATTCCCTGGCCAGGGCGATATGCTCATAGATTCTCCGCCGGACTTCCCCCTGGTCGTGGAGCCGGAGGCTGAAGCGAATCTCGTCTAGCCCGGCCTGTTGCAGCTGCGCCAGCATCTCTTTACCGGCCAGGTCGCCGGCAGTATAGAGCCTGGTATCTACGCCCGGAAACTTCTCCCTGGCAACGCGGAAAAAGGCCAGGGCCTCCTCCGGGTGGAGGAGGGGTTCCCCCCCTGTCAGGGCTACATGTTCGAGTTTCTGCCCCCTTCTCTGCAACTCTGCCAATTCTGCCAGGCAATCCCGGTGATATTGGGTGTAGTACTCATAACCTTCCTGATTGGGGTTAAAGCAGAAAAAACAACGGCGAGGGCACTGCAGGGAAATAAAAAAGGTCATACTCCCCTCCCCCTGCCGGCAGGCCAGGCAGGCCGGAGAAATGCGATTTATATAAAGACTCTTAGCGTCGTTACGGGTAATGGCGCCCCGCCGGGTTAAAACCGCCATCTTTTGCTGGATTCCCTCCCGGTCCTCCTTTTCCGCGATAGCGATACCAGTATCCTTTACCTGCCGCATAAAGTCAGCGTATATCCGGATATACATGCCGGCGTACCTGGCCAAGGCGCGGTTCTTAATGTTCATCACGGTCTCCTGGTCAATATCGATAATCACGTCAGCACCCCCTTTTGAAACGGTCATGATTTATCCCAAACCATCCAATTTCAACCTTGCCAGTCTGGGCCCGTACCTGCCTCGTTTACCATCACTAACATAGCTGTCAAAATAAATACCCGGCAGGGTTCCCTGCCAGGTATGTTTTATTAAAGTTTAGTGAGCTTGTGCGGATCATATTCGTTACACCTATATTATCGTACTTTCCCTACCAATGGTCAAGCCGGGGGGAAGGAAATACCTCCACCCTTAGAGCTGGCCTTAGAACTGGCCGACCATAATATTGACGCCGGTGGCGTAGAAGAGGTAGCGGCTGGCCAGTTCGGCGACGACCAGGAGCACCAGGGCGCCGTAGAGCCACTGGCCCGTTAGGGCTGTGCCTTTACCGCTATAGGCCCGTAAGGCCAGGAAGGTAAAGACGAGGCCGCCGATTACCGCCAGGGCCTGGCTTAAAACCAGCACCGGCGCCGCTCCCAGGAGTAGTTCCGCCGTCGCCCGCGCCGCCGCCGGCCCGGCTCCCAGGGAGACCAGGTAGGGCGGCAGGCTGACCACCTGCAGGGCGATACCAATAACCGCCAGGATGGTCGTTACCTTCAGCATCTGCTCCTGGCCTTCCCGCTGCGCTCGGTAGTTCAGGACGGCGTACAGGATGGCCCCCAGCACCAGGGCCGTGCTGTAGAAGACGATATGGGTGTAAGCTGTCTCCCAGGCCGGCAGGATGGTGTGAACGTAGATGTTGGCCATGCTGATGAGGGCTATTACCCCGCAGAGGCCGGCCAGCCAGCCCAGGGCGGCCTTCGTCCCGTCGCTCACCTGGGTCCGCACCTCGATATAGTAACTAATTAGCCACAACACGAAGAACCCGGCGGAGAAGAAGATCTCCCGGCTCAGCCACGAGGTCTTCAGGTTCATGATGGCCCGCGGCGCTCCTAAGGGGCTGCCCAGGTGGCCCAGGGAGATAAGCATGCTGGCCGCCATGAGGACGCCTACCCACAGGAGTACCGGCTTTATTCCTTCCCGCTGCTTCGTGTTCAGGGCCTGGGCGACGATCATTAAACCGACGCTCATCTGGGCCAGTAACGTAAAGAGAACTAGGGCCCATTCTTTGCCCATTAGCTTCTCCTCCCTTTCCTATTTCCCCAGGGCTGCATCCCGGTGGGGCGTAATTAAAAGTGATGGTTTGGTAAGGTTGGGGTCAGGCAGGCCTTTAATCTGGTCAGTTCCGCCGTATTTCTTTTTTAATTCGTCCACTGGTCCGAAGTCCAAAACCCGCATGGGGCAGGCGGCCACGCAGGCCGGCGGTTCCCCTTTAGCCAGCAGGTCGCGGCAGAAGTCGCACTTGCCTACCTTACCTGTTTTCGGGTTATACTGGGGCGCCCCGTAGGGGCAGCTCCACATGCAATAACGGCAACCGATACATTTGTTCTGGTCGACGAATACCACCCCGTCTTCAGGCCGCTTCTGCATGGCCCCCGTGGGACAGTTCTTAACGCAAGGCGGATCCTGGCAGTGGTTGCAGCTCAAAGAGATCCAGTAGGCGTAAACGTCGGCCTTGACGGCGTTGTTGCCGACAGTGATATAGCCGCCGCCGGCAAACTCGTGCACTTTTCTAAATAGCTGCCCTACCTCCAGGTCGTTTTTATCCTTGCAGGCGATCTGGCAGGTAAAGCAGCCGATACAGCGGTCCTGCTGGACGTGAAAACCCAGCTGTCCGGCCATGGTTTCTCCTCCGTTCCGCTATTTTATCGCGTCAGTTACCACCCGGTGCTGCCCGGGCCGGTTATCTTGCCCGGCTAGGCCTTGGCTACTTGCACCAGGTTGGTGTGCTGGGGGTTGCCGTGGGCCAGGGGTGTAGGATGGTATTTGGTAATAACATTAATATTGCCCCGCTGATCAACGCCATGGGTGTCCGGCGTCCACCAGGCGCCCTGGGGTATGGCCACCACCCCGGGCATAATCCGCGGTGTCACCTTTATTGGGATAACCAGTTCGCCCCGGTCGTTAAATACCCGGGCCATATCACCATCTTTAAGGCCCCGCTCAGCAGCATCCCGGGGATTAATCCACATTTCCTGCCGGGCTGCTTCTTCCATCCAAGGCACGTTGTCAAAGGTCGAGTGAACCCGGCGCTTGTAATGGGGGCCGATACACTGCAAAGGATATTTCCCCCGCAGGCGATCCTCCGGCCCCTCCCAGGCCGGGATATACTTGGGAATGGCTGGGATCTCCTCCGGGTTATTCATTGCCCACAGGGCCGGGGAAAAGATCTCGATTTTGCCTGAAGGTGTCTTAAAGGGATTGTTGGCCGGGTCTTTAATTTGCTTTTCGTAAGCCACAACAGGGTCTTTGGGTGCTACTTTATAGATACCTTTACGCCTGAACTCCTCAAAGCTAGGGAAGTTGGGATCTTTTTGCTGGGCAACCTTGACGGCCTCCCGCAACCAGTCCTGCTCGCTTTTACCCTCGGTGTACTGGTCGCCGAAGCCCAGGCGTTTGGCCAGTTCGCGGCAAACGTCATAAAGGCTACGGCACTCATACATGGGGTCGACAACCTTCTGGTGATAAATGGCATAGCCGATACCGGAGGCAAAGGTGACAATATCTTCCCGTTCAAAGTGGGTAACGTCCGGAAGCAGGATATCAGCGAATTTGGCGCTGGGGGTCATAAAGACATCATGGACCAGGATGAACTCGCATTTATTCTCGTCGGCCAGGATTTTAGCCGTTTTATTAATATCCGAATGCTGGTTTAACAGGGTATTGCCGGCATAGTTCCAGACCATCTTAATATCCGTCGGCAACTGGGGAACACCCTTGACCCCGTCGGCAGCCGTCATCTCGTGACCGCGTTCAATGGCTTCCGGCCACATAAAACAGGGAATAGTCGCTTTGACCGGATTTTGCCCGGCCGGCATCCAGCCCACCACCACCCCATGACCGCCGTTACGAAGGCCGGGTCCGCCGCCGCGAATACCGATGTTGCCGGTCATAGCCGCCAGGACCGGCAGGCCCCGTACCGGTTGTTCCCCATAGGCATGACGCTGCCAGCCAAACCCCTGCATCAGGCAACAGGGTTTAATACCGGCAATCTGGCGGGCAAGTTTGATGATGGTATCCCGGGGCACACCGGTAACGGCTTCCGCCCACTCCGGCGTCTTGGGGGTTTTATCTTCGCCCTGACCCAGGACATAGCTCTTGTACGAGTTGCCGGGTGGGATACCGGGGGGCATATGACCTTCGTCGAAGCCCAGGCAGTACTTATCCAGGAAGGCCTGGTCATGGAGGTTTTCATTAATCATCACATAGGCTAGGGCGTCAATGAGGGCATTGTCCGTTGTCGGCCTGATGGGGATCCACTCGTCGGCCAGGGTAACGGCCGTATCGGTATAACGGGGGTCGATGACTATTACCCGCGCGCCCTTTTCTTTAGCCAGGCGCAGGTAATAATGGCCGTTGGCCCCGCCCAGGCGCGTCTCGCCGGGATTATCGGCAAAGAGAACGATAAGTTTTGAGTTTAAAAGGTCATCGGGGCTATTCCCTTCTACGGCACCAAAGGTATAAGGGGTAGCATAACTGAAACAGGCCGAGCTATAGGTGTTGTAATACCCCAGGTAACCGCCGAACATATTGAGGAAACGCGGCAGGGCGCCACCAAAGGCCGGCGTAATCCAGGATTGGCTCACCTGGCCATAAATGCCGGTGGCGTAATTGATATAAATAGCCTCGTTGCCGTAGGTTTTCTTAATCCGCTGTAGTTCTTCAGCTATTGTATCCAGGGCCTCATCCCACGAGATCCTTACAAATTTACCTTCGCCCCGCTTACCCGCCCGCTTCATAGGGTACTTTAGCCGGTCAGGATGATAAAGGCGTTTGCGTTGAGCCCGTCCCCGCAGGCAGGCTCGGGCCTGGGGGAAGTCAGGACTGTCGTTTCTCTCTTGATCGGGGGTAAACCAGGTTACCACCCCTTCTTTTACATGGGCATACAGGGGACAGCGGCCGCCACAATTATGCACGCAACTGGTGGGGACGACTGTTTCCCCGGCCTCTGAAATTCCTCCTCCCGGGACTGCCCCGGCCTGGCGGTCCCAGGATATAGTCGCCAGGGCCACCGCCCCGCCAGTGGCGGCGGCGCCGAGTGCTAAAAACTTGCGTCGGGAAATGGGCTTGAGCCACAGCCTTGTATCCTCAGCCATACTTCCTCTCCTTTCCTTTTGGACTGGGTTAACATCCACATTTGGTTACTTAACCTAACCCAACTGTCTAACCTGTTACTATTTTACCTTGTCTACGACATCCCTCTGGTCATGATGTCAACCTGCAGTCCCGTCTTTTGTTTTGTTGACGTAGTACTTATTTCCTTGCCTCGGCAGCCGCTTTAATGATAAGGGAGGGATGGGTAATGCGGGAATCCGGCAGACCTTGAATATCTGCCGTGCCGCCGTATTTTTGCCGTAGTTCCTCAATATCGCCGAAATCCAGGGCGCGCATCATACAAGCAGCGACACAGGCCGGTTTTTCTCCCTTATCGATTAAGTCGGCGCAAAGGTTGCATTTACCCACTTTACCTTCAGATTCAATATACTGGGGTGCGCCGTAGGGGCAGGACCAGACACAGTAGCGGCAACCGATGCACTTGTCGTTATCCTGTATAACTATGCCATCTGCCCGTTTATAGAGGGCCCCGGTGGGGCAGTTTTTAACGCAGGGCGCCTGGGCGCAGTGGTTACATCCCAGGGAAATGTGATAAAACCAGGGATGGGGGAATTTCCCACCTTCCAAGGTATAGACCTGGCGGTAAAGGACTCCCACCTCCAGGTTGTTTTTATCCTTGCAGGCGATCTGGCAGGTCTTGCACCCGATGCAAACTGTCATGTCGTAATAAAAACCAAGCTGGGACATAAGCCCACCTCCTAAAAAACGATGCGCAGGGGCCATTTGTCGTCAGGCGGCAGGGGCGATCCGGTCCATTTGGCCACCTGAACGTTGCAGGAATTCCATCCCGAGATCCCCTGACCGGTGGGGATGGCTCCACAGAGGATATTGTCTGCGCCTGCTTTGTCCGCACCAGTTTTCTCATCCATCTCGACCCAAGCACCGTGGGGCAAGGCAATTACTCCAGGCATAATCCTTTCTGTCAAATGCACCGGCCGCAGGCTCTTACCGTGGCGACTGGTTATAAGGATTGTATCCCCTTCCTTTATCCCCCTTTCGACTGCGTCGACTGGATTCATCAGTACATGATCCAGGAAGGCCTCACGTAACCAGGGGATGTTGTCGAAAACCGAATGGGAACGCCGCAGATAATGGGGCGTAACCATCTGTAGGGGATAATCACCCTTCACCTTTTTATCCCAGTCGGTGAAGGTATCCTCATAACCCTCCCGGGGCGGATTGTAAGTTGGAATGGGCTTGATTTCCGTCCAGCCTTTATCCCTTACCATTTTGGCCAAGGCCTGGGAGTAGATCTCCAGTTTACCGGTGGCGGTTTTTACCGGGTGGGCCTGGGGATCCCGGCGGAAGTCCTGGAGGTAGATAAAGCCCAGCTTATCGCCCGGTTTCCGGGGCACCTGGTAAATCCCCTTCTCTTTGAATTCCTGTAAAGTAATCCGGCCCTGCTGGGGCTCGCCCTGGACACCCATAGCCGCGATATCTGCGACCGTAATGGTCAGCAGCTTTTCAAAGTCGGAGCCATCCTCTTTCATGACCTGCGCCCCGGCCAGCTGGTTAAAGAGTTGCTGTTTGGGAGAAATAGGATAGGCTTTAGCTGGATCAATACCCAGTCGCTTAGCCAGCTCAATGGCGATCCACTGATCATCCCGGGTTTCGAAGAGGGGTTTAGTTATTTTAGTGTAATAGATTAAGATTTCCCGGTTCCCGACCAGGAGCCCCCCCTCCCGTTCCCACTCGGTGGTAACCGGTAGCACCACGTCAGCATAGCGGGAGTTGGTGGTCAAGAACTGGGAATGGGAAACCACAAACTCCACCTTACGGTGGGCCGCGATTCCTTTGGTCATCCCGTCCCTGGTCTGCAAAGTCGCACCCCAACCGTGGTAAATCATCTGGATGTTGACATCCCGGACGTCGTTATAAGCAGCGGTATATTTTCCGTTAAGGATGGCGTCCCACATCTCACTGTCGTTAATACTGTCGGAGACAGGGTTTTTAATGACGGGTAGGCCGTTTTTACCGGGGGTTACCAGGGGCGGCCCGCCGTTGCTGGCATTCTGGTGGCAGCTGACACCCGTCATGCGACCTGGCTGGCCGATATGACCCGTCATGCAGCCGAAAGTCATAAACATCTGCGGCCAGGAGTCGCTGTTGTGGACCCGGGCCGGAGCCCAACCGGTAAGAAGGGCCACCCTTTTAGTCGTAGCTATCTCCCGGGCCAATGCGCGGATTTTCAGGGGTTCAACGCCGCAGATGGCCGCTGCCCATTCCGGCGTCTTGGGCACGCCGTCGTAAGTCCCCAGGACGTAGTCCTTAAAGTTCTCCTTCGGGTCGGCCCCCGACGGCATATGGTCAGCATCGAAGCCTACGGTGCAGCGGTTCAAGAAATCCCAGTCAATTAACGGGTTGGTTGCCGGGTCGTCTTCTTTAATCAGGGTATAGGCCATGCCCAGGAGCATGACGTGATCCGTATTCGGCTGGATGGGAATCCACTCGTCACCAAGCACTCGGGCGGCCTCGGTATAAATGGGATCGATGATTATAAATTTAGCCCCCGCCTTTTTCGCCTGGAGGTAATTATAAGGCGGCGTCCCCAGGCTGCTCCAGCCCGGATTAGCCCCCCAGAGGACAATAAGCTGAGAATTACGCAGATCAAAGCGGTCATTATGGCTGAACTTAAAATAGCCGTCGGCCAGGCCGATAATGTCTCCACCATACCGCCAGGAACCCCAGGAGGTTGTACCCCAGTGGGAGACGTAGCCACCATAGAGGGCTAGGATATTGCTAATCTCATTACCGCCGCCGACAAAGATGGCCCGGTTGCCATACTTTTCCTTGATACGTTTAATCTCGCCGGCAACGATATCCAGGGCTTCGTCCCAGGAGATACGCACCCATTCGTCCTGGCCCCGCAATTCCTTCTGGCCGCCGCCGGGAGCCCAGTGCTTGCGTTTCATGGGGTATTTCAAGCGGTCGGCAGCAAAGACTTGCTTGCGCTGAGCACGACCCCGGGCGCACCCCCGCTGCTGGGGGAAGTCGGGGCTGTCGGGGTGGGTATCGTCGGTTTTTTGGCGTAGCACCACCCCGTCGACAACATAGGCTTTATTCAGACAGCGGCCGCCGCAGTTGTGCCAGCAGGCGGCGCTAAGCCACTGGCCCTCCTTTTCTACCAGTTTGGTTGCCTGTGTCTTGGAGACTTGCGTTAGCCCGTTGCTGCAGCCGGCCAGGGTAAGGGCCGCGGAAGCAACGGCGGTAGATTTTAAGAAAGCCCGGCGGTTCATTTTGTATTCCAGGGCTTTGTCGATAATACTACTCATCCTCCCTCACCTCCAAAAAAACTTTTATATGGGATATCCCGGGGATTAACCAGGGGCTGCAATAGTTCTGTTATAACCCAACGGTCGCATTGCCAGGCGGTGAAAATGCCAGGCCAGAATCACCGCCGACTCCAACACTGTTTCAACCCGCTTTCACGACTGTGCTAACGTTCACATCATGAGTTTCAACAAGCCTGCAGGTCTTCCCTTTGTCACCCCCATCAAACCTTACCCCTGCCTTTTGTAGCTATAAACAAACTCTCTATGATCATTTGTCGCCCCTGGCCAGGGCCAATTTACCAGACCCAGGGCCAACGAATGCCCGACGTTTTTTTATGGTGATAACAGAGGGTATATAGACCGGATTTACACCGACTTTACATGGATACGGTTAACAAAAAACCTGGTTTCTAGTAACCCTTCCTCCGGCAACCAGCATATTATAAATTAGCATTTTTCCATGGTTATCACCCCGGAGGCGTGCCAATAAAAGACAGAAGAATAATTGAGAGGTGGTTTATTATGGCTACCGAACAACAGGGTAAGCGTAGTATTACCGTCCGTCCCGGTGATGATCAGGTTGACAAACAATCTTTTTCTTGCCACCTAGCCCGGGCCTACGTGCCCTGGCAGCGTTTTACAAACCGCTGGGAGCCGATGGAGGGCCTGATCAGGGGAACGATTTTCCCCGATCTCTTTATGCCCTACCAGCACCGGCGCACACCTTAGAAAAACACGGCGGAGGGAGAAAACATGGATGCCCAGCGTTTAAATATGCTCCGGAATATCATGGCCCTGGAGTTTACCTGTGTGGACTTTAACCTTTATTTGGACACCCACCCGGATGATTACCGCGCCCTGGCCGATTATAATGCCACCAGCGAGGCCCTAGCCGTGGCGAAAAAGGAATATGAAGCCCTCTATGGTCCCCTGACCAATTACGGCTATTCGCCCAGCCCCCGGGCCTGGCGGTGGATTGAGGAACCCTGGCCCTGGGAAACGATCTTTTAGGCGGAGGGATAAAAATGTGGATTTATGAAAAAAAACTGGAGTACCCGGTACGCGTTGGCGGCCCCAATCCTCGTTTGGCCAAGGAGATAATAACTCAATATGGCGGGCCGGACGGGGAATTGGCAGCTTCCCTGCGCTACCTGACCCAGCGTTACACCATGCCCATCCCCCAGGCCAAGGGGGTGCTGACGGATATCGGGACTGAAGAGCTGGCCCATATGGAGATCGTGGCCACCCTGGTCTATAATCTGATTAAGGATGCTTCTATCGAGGAAATAAAAAGGGCGGGCCTGGACGACTACTACGCCGACCATGACCGCGCCCTCTACTTCGTCAACGCCGCCGGTGCCCCCTGGACCGCCAGTTATATCCAGTCCAAGGGCGACCCGGTCACTGACCTGCACGAGGACATGGCTGCCGAGGAGAAGGCCCGTTCAACTTATGAATATCTGATTAACCTGTCCGATGATCCTGATGTCTCTAACGCCCTAAAATGGCTGCGGGAGCGGGAAGTAGTCCACTTCCAGCGTTTCGGCGAGACCCTGAATCTTATGCATGAGTATTTAGACCGGAAAAAGTTCTACTAAATTAAAGCTGAAGCCCCGGTAAGGGGCCTTGCCATGCAGCCGGCTTCTTTCCTGGTAGGCAAAAAGAACCATCGCGCCGGCAGGAAATAGCTTTTCGGCGGCGAATATCTATATAATAACTAAACCAGACAAAAATCAGCAAACTAAGGCCTAAAAACTTAATATTTACCCCCGGGGTGCCCGTGCGGGCTGAGAAGTGCTGGATAGCACTAACCCTTGGAACCTGATCTGGGTCATACCAGCGTAGGAAAGCGGGGAGAGAGGTTTTTTAAAGATCACCGCTTGCCAGGTGATCTTTTATTTTACCTAATAGCTGCCCCAGGGTAGCAGCAAAGGGTTAAAAGCGATAAAAGATGCTACCTCCAGGGCAGGAATTTCAAAGGGGGTCAAAAAAATGACGCAACTGGAAGCAGCCCAGGTGGGACAGGTAACCAGGGCCATGGAACAAGTGGCTGCCAAAGAAGGGGTAAAAGCAGAAGATTTAATGGCCGAAGTAGCCGCCGGCCGGGTGGTGATCCCGGCCAACACCAATCACCGCCACCTCCAACCATGCGGTATCGGTAAGGGTCTAAAAACGAAGGTCAACGCCAACCTGGGTACGTCTACGGCCTATCCTGAAATCGAACCCGAGCTGGAGAAACTACGTGTAGCCCTGGAAGCCGGAGCCGATGCCGTCATGGACCTGAGTACCGGCGGCAATATTAACGACTGCCGGCGCCAGGTCCTCGCCCAGGCTCCGGTTGCCGTCGGCACCGTTCCTATTTACCAGGCCACAGTGGAGGCCCAGGAGCGCTATGATGCCCTGGTAAAGATGACCGCCGATGATCTTTTCGAGGTAATCGAAGTCCAGGCAGCCGACGGCGTCGACTTTATTACCGTGCACTGCGGCGTCACCCTGGAAGTAGTCGACCGCCTGCGCCAGGAAGGCCGCCTTACGGATATCGTCAGCCGGGGAGGTTCCTTTTTAACGGGCTGGATGCTGCATAACGAACAGGAGAACCCCCTCTACGCCCAGTATGATCGCCTGCTGGCGATCGCCCACCGCTATGACGTCACCCTGAGCCTGGGGGATGGTCTGCGGCCCGGCTGCCTGGCCGATGCCACCGACCGGGCCCAGGTTCAAGAACTCATTATCCTGGGCGAACTGGTGGATCGGGCCCGGGAGGCCGGTGTCCAGGCCATGGTGGAGGGACCCGGCCATGTGCCTATAAACCAGGTCCAGGCCAATATCCTCCTGGAAAAAAGGCTCTGCCACGAGGCACCCTTTTATGTCCTGGGACCCCTGGTTACCGATGTCGCCCCAGGATACGATCACATTACCGCCGCTATTGGCGGTGCCCTGGCGGCCACAGCCGGGGCCGACTTTATCTGCTACGTCACCCCGGCCGAACACCTTGGCCTCCCTACCCTGGCCGATGTTAGGGAAGGTGTCATCGCTGCCCGCATTGCCGCCCACGCAGCCGACCTGGCGAAAGGATTACCAGGCGCCTGGGAATGGGATAGGGAAATGGCCCGAGCCCGCAAGGCCCTAGACTGGCAGCGCCAGTTGGAACTGGCCCTGGATCCGGAAAAAGCCCGCCGGTATCGCCAGAATCGCAATGAGGATGCTGCCGTTGCCTGTTCCATGTGCGGCGACTTCTGCGCCATGCGCCTGGTCGGGAAATACCTGGGGAAACCGGTAGATGAATGCTAGATAGCCGGTCCTCCCTTGTCGCCAGATGATGTTAATACTCGATCCCCGTGCTGGCGAGGCTCACTTTGATGTTGTCGCTGGCGCGGGGTGTTTACATTGGGTGATATAAATCCCGATATTTAACTCGAACCTTGTCCCTTTTATTACCAGCCAACATGGCCGGGCACCTGTTCCAGGTATTCTTTTCTGTGCCTCGGGACGTTAGGTATTTTATCTATTCAAGGTTGGGTTTGCTGGTGTTTTTAGCGCCTTCATCCCGCCAAATAATCTCTACATCAGACACCGTTATCAGCCCGTGGGTTACCATCGTTTGCACCTGGGGCAAGACAGTAGCAATTTTTTCAGCTTGATCCACTGCCTCTATAATAATAGGCAGGTCGTAAGAAAGCTCTATCAGCCGGGCCGAATAAATGTTACGGCGTTTACCGTAGCCTTCGATACCCCGGATAACCGTAACCCCTGCTAAACCGGCCTCCTTTAATTTTAACACCAAAGCATGGTAGAGGGTCTTTCCTTGCCACTTAACACCTTCTCCCACGTAAATTGTTAGAAGTTTGGCAGGTATGTTTTTCATAAAAATCCCCCTCGAACCTTATTTATTTTTCCAAATAAACAATATTTGAGCTAATAATGGTTACCTATAAAGACACCCGGTTATTCGTTAAGCTGACATGGATATCTCCGGGAAGAAAACAAAAAAACTCCTGTCCTTTACAGACAGGAGTCATCAGCGCTTAAGGCGCATTTTCGAGGTCCTCGGGGCCGACTCCTTGGCCCTAATTTAACTATATATTTTTTATTATTAAATGTCAATTTCTTTGCTATATAATTTTCGACCATTCCCCCTTGACATACTAACGGTTGGGCTGTTAAATTTATATACGAACGGGAAGGATATTTGTACTACTTTGTTTCATGCGCATAGAGCCAAGCTGGCCGCAAACGGTGATGGAGTTCACCGGAAAACCACCCGCAAGGGTTGATGACTCCTACCAAGGAGCAATTCCTGGCAGGAGAATGTGCAATTGGCCCAACTCCTACCAGGTAGAATCTGGAGGAGTTTTTTTATGAGCCAAGTAAGAGAAGAATGGCAAGTAAAGGCAGTTCCCAAGGTCACCAAAGATTTACCTCTCCTTTTCCGGCAAACCCTGGAAGGTCTAAATAGCTTAGGGCCAGACTTTGCTAATGAGAAGCAAAAGATTAAGGCCTTACAAGAACGGCTTGTCAATGAACGTTTTCACCTTGCCGTTCTCGGGCAGTTCAAACGCGGTAAAAGTACCTTTATAAACGCTCTTCTGGGCGATGAAGTATTACCCACAGCCATCCTCCCCCTGACTGCCGTTCCTACCTTTCTTCTCTGGGGTCCCGAGGCCCGTGTACGCGTTCTCCGCCAGGAAGGCCTGCAAAAAGAAGAATTTACAGGGCAGGACAATAGGGCTTTAACTGCTTTTCTGGCGCAATTTGTTACTGAAGCAGGGAATCCCCAAAATCATAAAAAGGTCTCCCAGGTTGAAGTCTTCTACCCCTCCCCCCTTCTCCTCAAAGGAGTAGTCTTAATCGATACTCCCGGCATCGGTTCCACTTTCCGGCATAACACTGAAGCCACCCTTAACTTCCTGCCCCAATGTGACGCTGCTTTATTTCTCGTTTCGGCAGATCCGCCGATCACCGAGGTAGAAGTGGAATTTCTGAAAGCGGTCCGTTACAAGGTTACTCACCTTTTCTTTATTTTAAATAAGATAGACTATCTTAATAAGGAAGAAATAGCATCTCTCTTAACCTTCATTAAAAATGTTTTGCGGGAGCAAGTTGGTATAGAAGGAGCCCCTCCCATCTTCTGCGTATCGGCCCGTTTGGGACTTGAGGCCCGCAAAACAAATAATACCACCCTCTGGAAGCATAGCGGACTGGAAGAAGTCTGGCGTTATCTTGTTGATTTTCTTGCTCGCGATAAAAACAACGCCCTGCAAGCAGCCCTGGCTAAAAAAGCCACCGATATAATTGCCGACATTATAATGCGCTTACACCTTACCATTCGTTCCTTGGAGATGCCCCTGGCTGAACTGGATGACCGCCTGCAAATATTTGAGAAAAAAATTCAGGAGGCTGAGCAGCAACGAGTCTTGCTGGGAGATCTCCTGGCCGGCGACCGGAAACGAATGGTGGCGTTTCTGGAAGAACAAGCTGAAACCTTACGTCAGAAGGCCCGGACTCACCTGCAAGGAATTGTCGAGGACCGTCTAGCCAGGATGGGGAACAGGTTTAATGACAATACAATCCAGGAAACCCTGGCCAAGGTCATCCCTGATTTTTTTGAACATGAGCTCGGTGAAATGGCGCGTATTTTTGACCAGCGGGTTACCGAAACGCTGCGCCCCTACCAACAACGGGTCGATGAACTGATTGAGGCGGTGCGGAAAACAGCTGCCGAGCTTTTTGACGTTCCTTATCATGCTCCCAGTAGTTCCGGCGCTTTTGAGATGAAACGCCAGCCGTATTGGGTAACCCACAAGTGGGATTCCAGTTTTAGCCTTCTCCCGGAAGGTATATTTACCAGGCTTTTGCCGGCAGGAATACGCCGGGCAAAGATGACAAAACAATTGGGGCAACAAATTGAAGCATTAGTTTTGAACAACGTAGAAAACTTACGTTGGGCTACTTTGCAGAATCTTGATCAAGCCTTCCGGCGTTTCGGATCCAGCCTCGACGAGCGTCTCCAAGCAACCGTCTTGGCTACCCAGGGAGCCATTCAGGCGGCCCGGTCGAAACGCCAGGAGCAGAACCAAAACACGGTTCAAGGGATTAGCAGGTTCCGTTCCATCACCAAGGAATTCCAGGAGATCCAGGCCAAATTCAAGGCATTATATTAACTATAAGAAAGGGGACTATTTATGAAAGGTAAAATCGTATCTATTCGTTCATTGGAAGTCCTAGACTCCCGTGGCAACCCTACACTTCGGGTTTATGTAAGTCTGGACAGCGGGATTACCACCTCAGCCTCAGTCCCATCCGGAGCTTCGACCGGAGAAAACGAGGCAGTTGAACTCCGCGATAAAGACCAAAAACGTTACGGCGGCAAAGGTGTGCTTAAAGCCGTTGCCAATGTTAATGAGGTTATTGCCCCAAAACTAATCGGTATGGACCCGGCTCAACAAGCCATTATTGACGGAATAATGCTCGAACTCGAGGGAACTCCCAATAAAAATAATCTCGGTGCCAATGCTATCCTGGGTGTCTCCATGGCTGTAACACGTGCGGCAGCAGCGGCGGCAGGTTTGCCTCTCTATAC
Organism: Moorella naiadis (nom. illeg.); assembly: GCF_051020825.1. Lineage (NCBI taxonomy): Bacteria > Bacillati > Bacillota > Clostridia > Neomoorellales > Neomoorellaceae > Neomoorella > Moorella naiadis (nom. illeg.). The sequence continues at coordinate 15,424 of NZ_JAXGFQ010000020.1, read as the reverse complement.
TTACCTGGGTGGTCCTGGTGCGGTACGCCTCCCCGTTCCGATGATGAATATTTTAAACGGAGGCAAACACGCCGATAATAGTGTGGACTTCCAGGAATTTATGATCATGCCAATTGGTGCACCTACTTTTGCCGAGGCATTACGTTACGGGGCTGAAACCTTTCATGCCCTTGGGAGTATTCTCAAGAAAAAAGGTTACAATACCGGTGTCGGTGACGAAGGAGGCTTTGCTCCCAATTTAAAGAGTAACGACGAAGCCTGTGAGTTGATTGTTGAAGCCATTGAGACAGCAGGTTATGAGCCAGGAAAAGATGTAGCCATAGCTTTAGATCCTGCTGCAAGTTCCTTTTTCGAAAACGGAACCTACCATCTTTCCAAATCCAAGCAGGGAGCAAAAACAAGCACTGAACTAACGGTGCTCTACCAGTCCTGGGTTGAAAAATACCCTATTATCTCTCTTGAAGATGGACTTGCTGAAAATGATTGGGAGGGTTTCCGCGAACTTAATGCCAGACTGGGTAAAAAGATCCAAATCGTTGGCGACGATCTATACGTGACTAATCCCCGCTTCATCGCCCGTGGCATAAAAGAAAAAAGTACCAATGCCGTGCTGATAAAATTAAACCAAATTGGTACCGTTACTGAAACCATAGAGGCCATTCATTTATGCCGCAAAGCTGGGTGGGGATTTGTGATCTCCCACCGCAGCGGGGAAACAGAAGATACTTTTTTGGCCGACTTTGCCGTTGCCATGGGTGGCGGGCAAATAAAAACCGGTTCCGTTTGCCGTAGCGAACGAATTGCTAAATACAACCGTTTGCTGGAAATTGAGGCGGAACTTGGGGATTCAGCCATATTCGAGAACCCTCTTCAAAGACGATAAATTTCTTGTTTAGTCTAGGCAATTTACCTGCCGCCTATGTTGAGGGTCAAGGAGTCGGACCCTGATATGCCCCGGAAATGCACCGCTAACGCTGGTGCTGATGACTCCTGTCTGGGTTAGTAAAACAGGCAGGAGTCATTATTTTAACTAACTCCTAACGAGGGCAACGTCCCCAGGCTGTAGAAGCGTAGTTCTCCAGCCGGTCTGGGTACCAAACTGGCTACTGCTCTGAACCCGACCAATCCCTGTCCCGCCTGCAAGGCGGAATCGGTAATGAATTTAATTACTTTTCCCGAATATACTGTTATACAAATCTTCGCCATAACTAGTTTGCAAGGGTTCACCCTTGTTTATTTTAAAAGTTCGTCTGCCGTCGGTTTGCCGTTCAGCCCGCAGGAAAAGGGCATTATCCATTTTTTTACTATAAAAACCATAGGCGAATTCATATAAATGCGTAACAAAGAAAACCTTGATCTGCTTTTCCACTAAGGCGCTAACGATCTGCCTGGCAATCTCTGAGCCCTCCCTTTCGTTTGTCGCGGCAAAAGATTCGTTAAAAAGCACTATGGAATTGGCTGTAATGTTGTCTACAATATCGCTCATTCTGCTTAGTTCCTCATCAAGTTTCCCGCTTTTCATGGTAGCGTCTTCTTCCCTTTTATAATGCGTAAAAAGGCCGTCGCAGACACTGGCACAGAAAGATTCAGCCGACACAAACATACCGCATTGCATCATTAATTGTGACAAACCTATGCTACGCAAAAAAGTCGATTTGCCACCCTGGTTGGCACCTGTGATTATTACCAGGTCTTTATTGTCAGCATTCGTATCGTTCCCCACAGTTCTTTGTTCCAGGCTTAAAGCCAGGCAGACATCGTATAACCCTTTAAACGAATACCTGCGTTCGCCGGGAGCTGCGGGCAGGGGAAAGCACATGGGCTCCCCCTTTTGGGCAAGTTGCTCATGTAAATTCAAGCAACCAACGTAAAAGGCCAATTCAGTCCGCAAGGTAGTAAAAAAACTGAGAATATGATCAGTGGATTGGGCGAGGGCATTGGCAGCAAGGTTGATCCCCCTGTCTCTTAATTCCGCTAGGGCTTTGGCGCCGCTTTCATCACGTTCACTGATATAAAAGGTGTAAACGGGCGGTTTAGGGGCAAAGAGCCGCTCCATCCAACTCCGTTTTTCGTCTTGAGGTTTACGCAGTATATAATTGGTGCCTTTATTGCCCTTGCCCAATTCTGCGCTGATTAAAACTCCATCGCGGAATTTAAGTTCCCGGAGATGATTTTGGACGCTGGCGAAATATTCGTCATCAAGTTCTTCGTTGAGCATCGCAAAAAACGCGGTAAAGCCTTCTGACTCAAATTTATTGGCATGTTCATCGGCGATTGTTCTTAGTTTTTGAAGCATACTCAGAAACATCTGCAACACTTCTACCGATCGATGCAGTATTGCATCGGGATAATTACGCAAAAATCCAAAGTAATACTTTTTCTCGTTTGCAATTGATTCTACCGCGATATCGTAGATAACCCTGACAAGGGAGGAATTTCTCAGGCAATCTTTTAAGATATCCTGCCGGTATAATATGGTGTCCCGATCATTATTTAAACCGGACAAAATAGTTTTCTTGGCCACTTCAAATAAAAATTCGTCACCGCGCGCCATGGCGTTGAACAGCGTATTTAATTCCAGGTCTTGTGTCAGTGCTTGTTCATGCGATGGTAATTTCTGCTGTAAATTAAAATTACGATCGCTATACATGAGAAAAACCTTCATAATTTTATCCGCTCCTTTAAACAGCTATATGTGAGTCGATACTTTTCGGCAATTGATATCGCATATGAAAGCCCGTCAGCAGGTTTTCTTACGATCTTATATGTTCGCAAGGCTGGATTTTCGGGAACTACCGTGCTGACCATGCTGACGGTTTTGTCGCTTAAAGAAGCCAATTCATCTATGAAGGTTACGCAAACGCACAGTAAATCCAGTTGTATTATCCTCTCCATAACCTTCTGGCTTAAATAAATAGCATCTTTTAATGTTGTGGAAGTGAAAATCTCATTCATGATGATAATGCTGTTGGAAGTAGACTGGCTGAGGATATCATGAATTCTGATGAGGTCATCCTGTAGTTTGCCTCGGAGATTTTTGATATTCTCCTCTTTCTCAAAATGGGTAAAAAGCTTATTGAACAGGAAGAGCCGCGCTTCCCTGCCCGGGACGGGACAGCCCAGGCTGGCCAAATAATGCAGCTGCCCAAAGGTGCGGGCGAAGGTTGTTTTACCGCCCTGGTTGGGACCGGTGACTATAAATATACGCTCCTTACCTTTTAGGTAAAAATCATTACAGACAACAGATGAGCCTTCGCTAATGAGTTTATAGGCCAGGGCTAAATCAAATCCTTCATAATCATAAACTTCTTTACATGTATTGGAAACCTGCGGATAGCAAAATTTTAATCCCTTCCGTTTGAATATCGCGACATACTCCAGGTAGGCAATGTAAAATTGTATCTCTCGATCAAAAGCGGCTATCTTTTCATCCAGATAATTGCTGTTTTCCTCACAGTAATTATCAAGATGCCAAAATATATCAGGATACAATTGGGCAACCAACTCAAGTACTTTTGCTTCAACATGGTTCATATCCGGCCAGGTGGAAAATTGGGCTCGGTAATCCTTAACCGCCCCCTGTTTAAATCTCGCGAAGGTTTTTTCCACTTCCACACTGTAATCAATATCAGCTTCATATTTGCGGACTTTGATGCGGTTACCCTTAATGAGCAAGCAATATTTTACTGTAGCCAAATCGGCCTTTAGCTTTTTCGTTTCTGCCAGAAGTGATGTAAAATGCTGGGATTGGGTATAGTCCGTCAAATATTCGCGGAAGGCTAAAAAGCCGCGTGATTTTAGATCTATACGAGTTAACTCATCGGCCAGGCAATTAACGGCCTCGCAGTAAATTTCCACCGCATCTAAAAACCATCTTTCCTTTTGGTATTTATAGTAAAGCTTGTCTGCCTGGGCGAGATGTCCGCGCATTGTGCGCATGTTTTGGGCAAATGATTTTATATGATCAAATAAAGTATCATTCTCCAAATCACGCATTATTTCATGACGATAATTGATCGTGTCGCTATCGTTCAAGGAAGTGTAAAAAAACGGTTTTAAATTATATTCCTCTTTGCCGGCCGTAATGGCGTCTATAATCTGATCCAGATTTAAATCAACAAAAAAGATAGGCGCTTCAAGTGTCTCTTCCTTTATACTATCTTCAGTCCTTTTAAATAGTATGCTGTGGAAAATCATAGGAAGAACACCTCTCTATCAAATAGTATGTCAATAATAGCATTATGCGCCATCATGAGTGCCTATTATATTTCAATTGCCTCTTAATCCCCACAACCCGTCAATTATATTTACTACTTCTAGGCCCTTTGGCAGCATATATTCTTCCCCGGCCCACCAGGTGAACTAGAAAAATTTATTCGCCAACAGGATTACCTTAAGCTTTTCCCATTCATCCTCTGTTGGTATCATTCTGGATGGTATAAGGGGGTATTCAATGAGAAGCATTTTTACCGACATAGAGCATAAGCAACACGGAAAGTAACTGGGTTACTACTGAAAATGCTACCACGTATCCTACTGACCGGTCGTAAAGCATCCCCATTAAGGCGCTACCCAGGAACCAGAATATACCATACCCGGTATTAAACACCCCGTAGGCTGTGCCACGCCTGTCAATGGAGATCATATTGGCCACGGCAGCGCGTAAGACGGATTCCTGGGCCCCCATTCCTATGCCCCAAATTGCCATCCCAACTAGAGCCATGGCGAAGCTTCCTAAAAATACCAGGGGGGCAAACAAGGATGAGACCAGACCGGCAATAGCCAAAACATAAATACCTATCCGGTCGAACAAGTAACCAAATATTAAAGCAGCCAGGGCATCCGCCCCCATGGCTATGGCGTAAAGTATAGGGATCCAATTACTTGATACCAATGAACTCTTGCCTAAATGAAAGGCAATTAAGGGATAATCAACGTAACCTGCCGCTATAAAGGCAACGGCTGCCAGGTAGAGCCAGAATGTTCTTGGCAATCCTCTAGCCGCAGGTATAGCCGGGGTCACTTCCAGTTCCCGCGGCGTCGGGTATAAAAACCTGGCCACAACAAGAACCGTAAGCGCTAGGAAAGCCGGGATAAATAAGATGGCAAACCCCGTTTGGTAACTGCCCTTTAAATAAAGTACTAAAGCAACAATGAGAGGGCCGGTAACGGCCCCAATTTGATCCAGAGCCTCATGGAGGCCAAATCCCCACCCCCGTCCCACTTCGGAAGTAGCGTGGGAAAGCATGGCATCGCGGGCAGGGGTACGAATAGCCCTACCCACTCGCTCGGTAATCATTAAAATCGCCGCCAGCTGCCAGTTGCCCGCCAGGACTAAAAAAGGTACGGCCAAAAGGTTGAGTATATACCCGAGAATAGTGATGGGCCAGTATCGCCCGGTACGATCGCTTAAATAGCCGGAAATCAGCCGTACCCCGTAACCCAGCAATTCCCCCAGGCCGGCAACGAACCCGACAACTGCCCCGTTCGCCCCCAGCACTGCCAGGAAGGGGCCGGTAATGCTGCGGGCTCCTTCATAAGTCATATCAGAAAACAGGCTGACGATCCCCAATAAAATAATAAACTTAAATGCCCTTTGCAGCGATGGGTTTATCTTTTCCTCTCTGCTTTGCTGCTCCATCAGGAAGCCCTCCTCATTCATGTTCTTAGCACAAGAAAACAAATGACTCCTGCCGGAATTATCCAGACAGGAGTCATCAGCGCTCATAAGCGCATTTTCGAGATTTATCGAGGCCGACTCCTTGGCCTCAGCTTAAGCTATATACATTATTGTAACCCATGCATAGCCTAAAAATCAGTCGCCCCTTATTTTTTGCCCTTAATTATCAACACCGGGCAGTTAGCCAGCCTTACCATGGCTTCCGAAACGCTACCCAAGAGGTAGCGCTTGATACCGCTTAACCCGCGGGCTCCTAATACCAGCAGATCATAACCCTCCTCTTCCACCAGGCGGGCCAGGGTATCGGCCGGGTGACCGGGCACTACCTTGGTTGTTAATGTTACCCCTTCCCGCGTAGCCAGGTTTTGAGCTTCCGCCAAAGCTTGGGCAAAAAAGTTTTTGGCATCCTCCAGGACACCGTTGACTTCGTCCCTGGTATCGGCAAAATCAGGCACATGGGCCACAGAAACGGCCGTTATTGGCGCCCCGTATTTCTTAGCCAGTTCAAGAGCAGCAAGCAGGGCTTTTCTGGCATTAGGCGAACCATCGTAGCCTACTAAAATCTTGTTAAACATGATTTAATTACCCTCCTCTTTTTGTGGTATCAAAGCATGACGCCGCTTTTCTTGTTGGGGCGCCGGGACCCGGTCGGGCCGGAAAAAGGCCTGGGCAATCAGCGTCGGCACTACGGCACTAAGGATAACTACCGTTACTAAAATTGTATATTGAGTCTGGTTGATATAGCCATGGTTGAGGCCGAACAACGAGGAAATAGTGCCGAAGGTCAGCCCGGTAGACATTAACAAAGTGGTATACATGCCCTCCCGCGGTTCAAATTTAAAGAAACGGGTTATTGGCCAGACCCCAATGAATTTGGTCGCGATTTTAATCAAAAGCGCGATGATAATTATCCCGGCGCTGGCAACTACAGCCGGTAAGGACACAAACAAGCCCGCTTTCAAAAAATAAAAGGGTGTTAGGAAGGCAAAGGCCATGGTGCGCATACGCAGGGCCATATTCTTTTCTTGGAGAAAGAAACCTGCCACTGCCAGACCAATGAGGTACGCCGGTAAAACGGCTTCGCTGTTAGCCATGGACGCCAGCCCGCCAAGGAAGAAAAGCAGGAAGAAAAAGTATTTTACCTCCATCTGGCTGACGCGGTTGCCATAATGGGCAACATACCAGCGCGTGAAACGAGGCATAACAGCCAGTACAACAGCCGTGACAATGGCAAATAGAAGCATCCACAAATTAAAGTTAGCAAAGAGTATACCCAGGGCCACAACCGTACCAAGATCATTCACAAAACAGGCTGCTAAAATAATTTTACCTATCTCGCTTTCATTGAGACCCGTTTCCACCATTACAGCGTAAACCACAGCGACCGAAGTAGTTGACAGGGCGATTCCCGCAATTTCCGCCGCCTGAAGGGTCCAGTGTAGGGCATTATAGGCATATAACAGGACACCGGCAAAGGGTAAAAGGAAAGCAATGACGCCAATACTCATACTTTCCTTGAATTTGGTCCGTAAAACCTCCGGATCGACCTCGGCCCCGGCCAGGAAGGTAAGTAAAATACTACCCACGCCTGCCAAAAAATCGATCCAGGGGGTGGTGTGTAGACCTAAAAAATTGCCGCCGAGCACACCTACGGCGATCTCCAGCAAGGAAATTGAGACCCCGGTCCAGCCGGCCAACAAACCGCTTACTAAAGCCAAACCCAGCCATTCGGCCGCCACGAGCCACGTGTTCTCCATAAGCTTTAACCCCCTTATATTAGACCAGGGATCGGCTCGAGGTTAAAAAGGGCCCATGGTAGCCGAAGAGTTTCAGGCACTAAAAAACTCCTACCGATCACTGGCCGCTTTCGGTAGGAGCTATTAGCTCATTGAGCAATAGGCGAGCTCCATCGCCGGTTATGAAACGATTAAAGATCTGTGCCTAACACCCCCCACGGGATGTGCTACTGTCCGAAATTTATTATAGCAGGAAAATGAATTATTACAAGTGCTTTCTATCAAACCATCCGGCAGGAATTTGGCTGTAAACCGCGAAGAATCTCCATAATACCCTCGTGGGGCGGGCCAGCTCTAACCTGAAACTGGCGTAGCCAGTTTCGGCAGGCCTCCCTCTTTTCACCTCCCACTTCTCACATCTCATTTCGGAGGAATTTACTTATGTTAAGAGATAAATTAAAGCTGATAATTGCGGCTTTCCTGGTATTCGGTATTATGGCGGGCGGCGGTTACCTGGTTGCCAGGCAGTTTCTGGCTCCGCCCACGTCTGCCGGCCAGGGGGACCTGGCCAATGGTAACGCACCAGAGGCCCCGGGAACCCTGAATGTTTTACTCCTGGGCACCGACGCCCGCCCTGGCGAAAAAGCGGGTAACACAGACACCATTATAGTGGCCCATTTTGATCAGGACAGGATCGCCCTCCTGTCTATTCCCCGCGACACCAGGGTAAACATCCCCGGCCACGGCCCGGATAAGATCAACGCCGCCTTTAGTATTGGCGGCCCGGAGATGACCGCCGGCATCGTCTCCGATCTTATTGGCGTACCTATTAACAAGTATGCCTTGCTTCGTTGGGATGGCTTCATGAATATCATTGATCTCCTGGGGGGCGTTACTGTAGACATCCCGCGAAATATGTACTATTACGACCCGGTGGACGGGCCCCAGTATAAAATCAATCTGAAAAAAGGCCCCCAGCACCTGGACGGGCGCCAGGCCCTGGCCTTTGTCCGTTTCCGGGAAGAAGCCCTGGGGGACATCGATCGCACCGGGCAGCAGCAGGAACTCCTAAAAGCCCTCTTTGAAAAGGTCAAGCAGCCGGCGACCCTGCTGAAATTACCCCGGCTGCTACCGGAAATCTACCGTAATGTCGAAACCAATATGGGTCTGGATGAAATGCTGACCCTGGCCAAAGCAGGAATTAACCTTAAAAATATGAACCTGGTCACCCAGACCCTGCCGGGATACTTCCTGACCTTAAAGGGCATCAGCTACTGGGGGGTCGACCCCGGGCAAGCGCGGCAGGTGGCCCAGGCTCTCTTTGACTACGGGCAGACAACCAAACAAGTCGTCCTGGATACCCCATCCACCCAGGTATCCGGCAGCAGCAAAGGGACAACCCCCACTAATAAAGGTTCCCTCTCTAAAGGAAATGCTACCAAGACGCGGATACCACCCCGTCCACCTGCGGTCAAGGAAATCACCGTCACCACGCCGGCGGCCGGTTCCGGGTCGAATCGTCCGCCAGCTAATAGCACCCCACCCGGCAAGCAACCCGGTTCGGGTACGACGAATTACAGTAAAGAGCCCCCCAGCAAGCAACCTGGAGTTAACAGTGGCGTCAATCAAAACGGTAGTCCCGGTTCAACTGCGGGTAATATAACTGGGAGTGCGGTTAAATCGGGGCAAGTAAATAATTCCTAACAGTACCATAAAATTACCCCGGCAAATAGCCGGGGTAATTTTATGGCTCGATCCCCAGAGCCCGCCGGGCTTCAGCCAGAAGGGCAGAGAAATTGGGCAGGGGCTGGGGTCCCCCACGCCCTGCTGCCCGGGCGATTCGGTTTAAAGCCTTCCAACGCTGCTGCATCCGGGCGTGTAAGGCGGCCACATAATTCTCCAGGCTGCTATCTATCCAGGTACGGAGGTAGCTGCCGGTATATTCCCCGCTAGCGGCATCCTGAAGTTTGTAGTAAGCGGCATGGGTACCCCGGGCCCTGCCGCTGGTGGTATAGGGCAGCCACCAGGGCCGGTAGGCATCCTCGCCACTGTCGCTCTGGAGGAAGCGAATCTGCCGGTTATCGGTTAGCACGGCCAGAGCTGATTTCAGCCAGAAGCGGGCGCCGGCGCTGACATACAGGGAACGGCCTTCACCCAACAGGAGCAATTGCCACTGGGTTGACCGGGCCTGTCGCAGGTAGGCCTGCCCCCTGGGGGAACAGAAACCCTGAAGTTGAAGGATGGCCGCCTCGCCAGGGGAGAGTCCCCCCTCCAGGGCCTGGCGGACTGTAGTAAAGTCGATACTAGCTGGTCCTTCCACCCTGATATCTCCCTGGCCAGCTGTGCCCTCCTCCCCCTGGCCTTTCAGGGGTCCATCTACTTCTGGTGCTTCCAGGGCAGCGATAGTAGCTGTAATCTCTGCGTTATCAGCACCAGCATCACTTTCATCCTTAATCTTTTGTAGGTTCAGGAGCGCCTGCTGGACTTCCAGTTCCAGTTCCGGCCAGTAGATATCCTCCCGGTCCTTCCAATCGAGGCCGAGTTTGCTCGTCACCCGTTCCAGCTGGGATTTTACGGTGCCCTTCTGAATATCCAGGACAGTGGCTATCTCCCAGCGTTTTAATCCGTTTATGGACAGGAGGGCTATCTGGAGTTCCAGGCGGGACAATTGCAGGCGGGCATCGACTTTTTCCGGCACAGATACTCGCTCCTCCGCAAATGGATGTGGGAAGTTGGAGGTGAAAGGTGGGAGGTTTGCCGTAACCAGCTAAGCCAGTTCCTGAATTAAAGCTTACCGTGCCTCTCATTGCCCCCGTTTGCTGGCGGTGGCTTTATCTCCCGAAATGGACTTCTACCGAATCAGGCGATCATTCATTGGCTGTTATTAGCATTCGCCAGCGAGAGCAGGATTCCTTGTCAAAAAGTTGCCGCAATAACACCAAACAGGTAACGATCCGCCCGGCTACAAATAACGGTCGCTACCTGCTTTCCCCGGTTACCTTCATGTGCATCAAGGCACTACGCCGAAACCTGGGCGTTAAGGTATCTCCCTGATATTCTTAAAACATGGCCCTTCCTTTACTGCCTGTACCTTCCTTTCCGGCTTAATGCCGGTCGCCTGGAGCAGGTACAGGGCTTGGGCGGTTACTGCCGGGTCAAGTTCCAGGGCCAGGCCGCAAAGGGAACTCAGTTCCCGGGGTACGGGAATTAATTTTCCCTTAAGGCCGGCCGCCTGGACCATTTTCTCCGCCCGGAGGGCATAAAAAGTAGAAGGAAAGGTCAAAAGGACCAGCTCATTCATCAAGCATCACTCCCACTAGCTCTGTTATGGCCGCCAGGGTAGCATCGATTTCGCCAGGAGTAGTAAAGAAGCCCGGACTCAACCTTAAGGTTCCCGTTTGTAGGGTGCCGATGGTCCGGTGGGCCAGGGGAGCACAGTGCAGACCAGAACGGGTAACTAGATTGTAATGCTCCGCCAGCCAGGCGCTGGCCTCGCCCGGGTAAAGGCCGCGGATATTCAGCGAGACCACCGGTACCCTCTCCCCGGCCTCCAGGGGGCCGTACAGGATTACCTCCGGCAGGCGACGTAAGCCTTCCAGGAGCCTGGCCGTTAAACCCATAGTATGGTGACGGATGTTATCCAGCCCTATCTCCTGGATAAACCGGATTCCGGCTCCCAGGGCGGCAATGGCCGGGGCATTGATGGTGCCGCTTTCGTATTTATCGGGCAGGATTTCCGGCTGGGTAAGGAGTTCAGAACGACTGCCGGTACCGCCAAAAATTAGGGGTCGTATGGTCTCAGGGTAACGGATGTAAAGGCCGCCGGTACCGGGGGGACCCAACAGGCCTTTGTGGCCGGTAAAGGCTAGCAGGGTAATACCGGCCGCCTCCACATCTACGGGGATTTCCCCCGCCGTTTGAGCAGTATCTATCAGGTACTGAAGATGGCGTTTCCGGGCGATCTCCCCCACTTCGTTGACGGGCAGGATGGTACCTGTAACGTTGGAGGCTTGGGTCAAACAGATTAGCCTGGTGCGGGGGACAATGGCCCTTTCCACGTCAAGGGGATTGAGGCGGCCGGAGGGGTCGCAGTTTACAATGGTATACTCAACACCCCTAGCGTGCAGGGCGTACAGGGGCCGTGCTACAGCGTTATGCTCCAGGCTACTGATGATCACGTGGTCGCCTGCTGCCAGCAGCCCCTGGAGGGCCAGGTTAAGGGCTTCAGTGGCGTTGGGCGCAAAAATGATTTGTTCCGGTTCCTGGATGTTAAAAAAATCCGCCACCAGTTCCCTGGTCTCCAGGACCGCCCGGTCGACGTCCAGGGAGGCCCCGCCAGCGCCGCGGTTGATACTGCCGCTTAAATGGCGCAGGTGGGCATCATGTGTCTGGTAGACAACCTCCGGCTTGGGCCAGGAGGTGGCGGCGTTATTGAGATAAATCATCGTCCTCTCCTCAGCTTCCTCCTCCCGGCATGACGTGGCCGGGATTTCTGTTCCCTGTATATTATTCTATTTCCTTTCCCTTTGACCTGTAGCCATAGTATGCCTTTTTGTTATAGTATTGCCGGTAAAAAACGTCCCGGCTAGAGTTACCCAAATGCCCTAGGACGCCACGCCAGGCTGCCGGTGTCAAAAGGAATCTATTCCTCCCTCGCTACCGGGTGGCGATCCGGAAAATGGATAATAACCTTAAGGTATATCGGTTACGGTATATCGCACCTGTTCCTATCTTTGGTCCGGTCTAAAGTTTATGCCTGCCGACATAAAGTTTAGATAGAAGGAAACACCTCCGGGAGGGGAGAGCATGTTAACCGAAAGCATGGAGGACTACTTGGAGATGATCTTCCGGATCATTCAGGAGAAGGGTTATGTCCGGGCCGTCGACCTGGCCGAAGCCCTGAAAATCCAACCTTCCTCCGTTACCAGGATGATCCAGAAGCTCCACGAAGGCGGCTTTGTCGTCTATGAGAAGTACCGCCATATCGCCCTGACTGATAAAGGCCGGCGGACTGGGTATTTCCTTGTCTGGCGCGACGAGATGCTCAAGGACTTCCTCACCCTCTTCAATGCCCGGGTCGGGGTAGAGGAACAGGTCGAGGGTATCGAGCATTATATCACCCCGCCCACCATGTGCCTCTTCCGCAATCTGGTCCAGTATTTTCGCGCCCACCCTGAATACCTGGATGAGCTCCTGGCCTTGAACCGTCTCAACAAGTATCCAGAAGGGGAAAAACTGGAGGATCTGCGGGCCTGGCTATTCCGTCACGGCAGCGACTAAGATTGCTCAGCAAAAAACCCCGGAATTTTCTTCCGGGGCCAGGTGAATAATTTTGGCCAACCAACAGTTGCCTAATTTAGCAGAAACCTATTTTGGGAGCAGCCTTACTCAGGCTGCCAGCTGCCTGATCCGGGCTTCAATAAGTTCCGGGGTCAACCCACCCAGGTCCAGGACCTCGGTAATCCGGCCGTCCTGCATTAAAACCAGGCAGGCGTCACCCTGGAGACCCAGGCGCAGGGCCATACCCTTGCCTTTATAAACATCGATCTTGCTGAGCTTGATTTCCGGGTGCTGTTGCAGAATAGTCTCAACGGCAGTCATGACTTCCCGGCAGCGGGCCTCGGTGGGATCGTAACAGAATACCAGCTGGGGTCCTTTAACCTGCCGGAATTCCCGGGCAAAATACTCACTTTCGGCTATATACCGCTCGGCCATAAAGCCGGCCACGGCCCCGTCGCCCACGGCTGTGGCCACCTGGCGCAGGACTTTATCCCGCACATCGCCGGCGGCAAAGACCCCCGGGATGTTGGTCTCCAGCTGCTCATTGGTGATGATGTAACCGCGTTCGTTCATATTGATGATATCGCGGAAGAGTTCGGTGTTGGGCAGGTAGCCGATAAAGAGGAAGCAGCCGTCAACCCTGACGGGTATCCTCTCCCCCGTCTTGACATTTTTCAAGATTACCGTATCCAGGCGTTCGCCCCCGGCAAACTCGTCGACCATGGTGTTCCAGATGAAGTGCAGCTTTTCATTCTGCCGCGCCTGTTCCTGTGCCACCTTGTTGGCGTCCATGATGCCCTCGTCGTGGATGACGGAGATATAAACCTTGCTGGCGAATTTAGTCAGGAAGATGGCTTCTTCAATGGCGGCGTCGCCGCTGCCGATGACCATTACTTCTTTGCCCGTATAGTAGGCCGCATCGCAGGTGGCGCAGAAGGATATGCCCTTGTCATAAAGGAATTTCTCCTCTCCCTTGGCCCCTGTCAGGCGCGGTTTGCCGCCGGTGGCGATGACTACGGCTTTGGCGTAGTAATCGGTACGGAAGGTCCTGACGACCTTGGTTTCGCCCTCCAGGTCTACCCCTTGGACGTCAGCCAGTTTAACCTTGACGTTGAACTTCTTAACCTGCCGTTCGAAAAGCTGCATTAAGCCCAAACCGCTGTTCCCCTCGGGGAAACCGGGGTAGTTTTCGATTTCGTTGGTATAGGTGGCCAGGCCGCCCGGCAGGGATTTCTCGATCATAATAGTTTTCAAGCGGGCGCGGCCAGCATAAATGGCGGCCGTCATCCCGGCGGCACCGCCACCGATGACAACGACATCGTATTCCTCGATTTTCTTTTCGCGCATTCCTGCACCCCTTTCCTTCTAGGACGGGGCAGCGGGGAAGCCCCACTGCCGGGTTAGTCGTTCAGCCATGCCACATCTTAAATAAGGTATCTGGTTAAAATCTTCGCCCCAAAGAAAGCGCCGACCAGCAGGAAGATGGTAAACACCCAACCGTGAAGCGACATCGAAGCCGTGCCGCTAAATAAAGCACCGATGTTTCAGCCATAGGCAATCCTGGCGCCGTAACCCATTAATAACCCCCCGGCCACGGCCCCCACAACCTGCTTGTAGTTCTTAATCTTTTTGAGGCGAAACTGGGAAGCCAGCAACGTGGCCAGGAGGGCTCCCAAGATAATACCCACGTCCAGGATGGAACCGCCATCGTTCAAAAACCCCCCGGCCAGCATCTTAGCGTTGGCCGGCGCTTGGTAGAAGGCCCACTTTTCCGGGTGGAAACCTAGAGCCTGGACAACCCAGGCGCCCCAGTTGGCAAAGGCGGTGGTGATCCCCCAGGGTGCGCCGAAGGTGGCAAAGTGAACGACGTTTAGGACGCCCAGGAAAATACCTCCCAGCCAATAGGGAAATGCGTCCTTCAAGATGGCGTTCTTTAGCTTTAACACCTCTTCCTGGTACCTGCTCATGCTAATCCTCCCTTCCCTATTTAATTAAATTAGGTGTTGAAAGTTATCGCGTTTAAAATTATTACGAGTCGATATCTTTGGTGGACTACTTGGTTTTCTCGATAATTACATCCCAGCGTCCCTCTTCGATTTCTTCCAATTCCACGTTATACCCTTGCTTGCGCGCCCATTCCGGGACATTTTTCATGGCGCAACTATGATCAATCTCCACAATCAGGATATCCCCTACTTTTAACTCCTTCATTCTCTTCTCCGTGCGGATTAAAGGCACCGGGCAGGCCTCGCCCAAGGCATCCAGGGTATATTCAGCCATTGTAAATCAACCTCCGATTCATTTCTCCCGTTTGCTGGCAGCGGTGTGCCGCCATGGGTGACTTCTCTATTTAACAACCGGCAAGGTCTTGCCGTTAATCTACTTTGCGGTACTCCCACCAGGTGGCCAGCCAGTACAAGCCGCCCAGGAGGGCCAGTTGTAGCAGCAGGGCCAGGGGCCAACCCAGAACATTGGGTAAAAATACCGCTGGCGAGGATTTCATGGAAAAGCCCTGCCACCAGCCAAACTGATAGGCACCCAGGGCTGAACCGGCGACAAAGAAGACCAGGGTGAGCATCAGCATGATGAAGCCCTCGCCGACCCGCATCAGGGTCCCGGAGGCGCAGCCGCCGGCAATAACCATACCGACCCCGAATAAGATGGCGCCGATAACGGTATGAATACCCACCGGGCTGATAAAACCGGGAATGGGTTTACCGGCCATATA
>NZ_JAXGFQ010000019.1:0-55865 GCF_051020825.1 Moorella naiadis (nom. illeg.) | reverse complement strand
ATTTGGTGGGCGGGGATGGATCAGTTTTATATTGTCAAAGTGAGCCTTTTTGGATCAGTTTTATTTTACCGCTCACACTTCCTGGGGGGACCGGGGTTTCCCTGGCTACTTCAATCATTATCTTAATATTTTCAACCGGTGTTTCCGGGGCCAGGCCACCGGCGGCCGATAGCCATAACCCTCCACCCGGGCCAGCTTCCTGGATGATACGTTGACAGCAGGCGCGGATTTCCTCGCGCGAACCCTTTAATAATATCTCCAGCGGATGAACATTGCCCATGACACACTTGCCTAATTCCTTTTTACTGGCCACTAAGTCATGTTTGGGTCCCAACTGGCAAATATTGGCCCGGATCTCGCGCACCAAATCCATCAAATGGGGATAATTGTTTTCATTATGGTAAACCTTTATTTCCGCTCTATCAACAAAGGCGAAGATCTCTTTTAGGTAAGGGTGGATGAATTTAAAATATAAATCCCTGGGAAGCATCCCCGGAAAGTGATCCCAGATACAAACGCGTTTGGCCGGGCCAACGACCTCCATCTGCGCCTGTAAATAGGACTTCACAAAATCAGTAACTTTGCGCAGCAATCGGTGGACCAATTCCGGCGTGTCATACATAGCATAAGATATCTGATCATAACCCAGGAGCAAAGCCGAGATTTCGCCCGGTCCACCGCAAAAGAGATGTCCATCGAGGAAACCATATTCTTTTTTCATCTTCTCAGGAAGATGTTGCTGGAAATACTTCAGATAATCCAGCACCCGGGCAGTAAATTCTGCTTGCCGTGGGTCAGGTAGCTTCAGTTCATCTATTCCCCAAATATTTTTAAGAACCGATTTCCGCATATACGGTGGGGCATTTACAGGAAACTCAATCTCACAACCTAAACCGCCTAATTCAGCCATAGCACCGAAATCCGGCCAGATGCCCGGGACGGTGAAAACCCCTGGGAAAAGTTCATAAAAATGTAGCTGTGCTTCCAGCATTTTCGCCGGATCAGCGTAATATTCATTATCCAGAATCCCAGCCATAGGAGCATAATTTTGACCGTTTGCCCAGAATACCACAGGAACATAATTCATAGATTCAAAATTGACAGCTTTAAGAGCTTCTTCATAAGGCCCCACACTTATCACCTACTTTTTGGTTATAAATTATTGTTTCTGGATTTTCTGCTATTATCTTTTACTTATTTTTATACGATAATCTTTCCACTGCTATAGCTAAAATAATTATGGCGCCTACTGCTGTCCCTTGCCAGTATGGGGATACTCCTAATAGATTCAATCCATTGCGCAATATACCCATCATACAGATACCTATAAATGTGCCAACCATACTTCCTTTCCCACCAAATAAACTAGTCCCTCCTATAACCACAGCTGCAATACTATCTAACTCCAAACCTGTACCGGCATCAGGATCAATTGCAAGTAAATGAGATGCTTGAATAAAAGCTGAGAATGCAACTAATAGACCTGTAAAAATGTATGGAAGACATTTATATAAATTTACGTTTACTCCTGAATATCTTGCTGTGCTTTCATTACTACCAACAGCATAAAGTAAACGTCCTGTTTTAGTATAAGAAAGAAATAGTTGTCCTAAAGAAAATAAGATAAACGTAACAAAGACATACAAAGGAATACCTATAAATACCGTGTTACCAAACCTCTCAAGCATTGGTGGTAATCCCAAGACCGATTTGGCATTAGAAATAACATAAGTTAAACTATGGGCTATTGACATCATCCCCAAGGTAACAATAAAAGGTGCAAGTCTGAGGTAAGAAATCAATAAACCATTTATTAATCCCACTGAAAAACCTATAAACAATCCTACTAAAATCCCTATATAAAAGCCGAACTTGACCATTGCCATGCCCATTAACATTCCAGATAAAGCAAAGACAGATCCTACTGATAAATCAATTCCTGCAGTTATTATTACCATTGTCTGCCCTACAGCTATAATACCTAAAGTACTAACCTGGTAAATAATATTTAATAAATTACCCTTCGTGAAAAAGTAAGGTGATATTATGGAAAGTAAAAGGAAGATAAGCACTAAACTCAACCCAACACTGATTTCCGCACGCCAGTTTTCCAATCGCCAGTTTTCTAAATACATCTCCTTCTTTTTTACGAAAAAACTATTAATCAATTTCCTTTCACTCCTTGCATTGCATAACCTAATATTTCTTCTTCGCTCGCATTAGGAGAACATTCAGCTGTAATTTTCCCATTACTCATTACCAAGATACGATCACAAATACCTTTTAGCTCCAATATTTCGGAGGAAATTATAAGTATTCCTTTACCCTGGTTCGCCAAATCTTTTATTACATTGTAGACTTCTACTTTAGCTCCAATATCTATGCCTCTAGTTGGTTCATCGAATATCATTAATTGTATACCTTTTAAAATTAACCATTTACCTATAACAACTTTTTGTTGATTTCCTCCACTCAAGGACCCTACAGGGTCAAATATATTGTTAAGTTTTATCCTTAATAAAGAGGTGATATTTGATATGTTCAAGGCATCCTGTTTGATTAAGAACTTTTTTGTAAGACCATAATAAGCCAAACTTATATTATTAATAATGCTCATGTCAATACATAAGCCATTTTGTTTACGATCTTCTGGAACTAATCCTATACCCTGTTTTATAATATCAGGCGTTCTATTATTTAGTTGTGTGCCATTAAAAATCACAACACCGGATCTTCTTTTACGTAATCCAAATATGCATTCTGCAACTTCTGTCCTCCCTGCCCCCATAAGGCCTGCTATTCCTAATATCTCCCCCGAATGTAATATAAAATTAATATCATAAAACCTTTTGCCATCTGAGAGATTCTTTACTTCTAAAATGGGTTTGCCTATTGATAGTTGTTTTTTGATACCATATAACTCTTTTATATCTCTTCCAACCATTAATCTAATTAAATCTTCCTCTTGTAAATAATTTAATATCAGCCCTTCTTTTACGACTTGCCCATCTCTTAATACAGTTGCTCTATCACCAATTTGAAATACTTCTTTTAGCCGATGCGTAACTAAGATAATTGCTGTACCCATATTCTTTAAACGATTTATTATTTCAAATAAATGATCCACCTCTTTTGATAACAAAGATGAGGTTGGTTCATCAAGTATTAATATTTTACTTTTTATAGCTAGGGACTTTACGATTTCAACTAATTGCTTTTGAGCAATAGTAAGTTTACTTACTAAGTAATTGGGATTAATATTACTTAATCCCAACTCTTTAAATAAGGTAACTGTTTTCCTATTGATAAGTTCTTTTTGTAAGATACCATGATTATATGAAGATTTATCAAACATAAATATATTTTCAGCAACGGAAAGATGGGGCATTAAATTTAATTCCTGCATTACTATTTTTATACCATAGGATTTTGCCATAGAGGGATCTAGATGAGTTATATTCTCTCCATTAAGCCATATTTGTCCTGCATCAGGTTTAATTATCCCTGCAATTATTTTGGCAATTGTAGATTTACCTGCACCATTCTCCCCTATTAAACAATGTACTTCCCCTGGTTTTAATTCAAAAGAAATATTTTTTAGTGCGCTTATACCTCCAAAACTTTTAGATATATCTTTTAACTCTAAAACACTATCCATAACTCTCTATCCTTTCTTTCAAAGGGGTTATCAAATTACTTGATAACCCCTTTCCTCATATCTATAATTTAAATATTTCCATTGCAGTTTTACCTAAACATTGTTCTAATTGCTTTTCGGTAAGCTTAGCAACTCGATATTTAGTTAATTCTACAGGTACGTTCTCTAAACCATCAGAACCAAACATCACTCTTTCAGCACCTATCTTGTTAACTAAAGATTTCAATTCGATACTCAGACACCATGACGTTTCCAGAAAGATGTTTTTACATTCCATCGCTGCAACTATTGCTTCCGCTGTATAAATTCCCATTCCTGAGTGGGCTAAAATAATATTAAGATCAGGATATTGTTTCGCTGGTGGAATACACAGGGCTGGTGAAGCATTAGGCATACCTGCCCCTGTATGAATCATAACAGGTATTTGTAATTTATGTGCAGCTTTAAAAACTTTTTCGGCATCCTTAGAAATAGGGGATATACTAAATCCGTTAGTGTGTAATTTTACCCCTTTAAATCCTAAATCTTTTATAGCCCAATTTACATCTTTTAGATATTCATCTTCATCTACATGAGGATTAAAGCATGCCATTCCGAAAATTCTCCCTGGATATTTAGTGGCTAAATTTGCTACTTCTATATGAGCTGCATGTATATCTGGAGCACCAGGATTTGGCTGGACTATAGAAATTTGTATATTATTTTCATCCATAGTTCTTATTAAATCTTCACTTTTAATATCAAGCTCAAAAATTCTACAAAGCCCTAAATGCGCATGTGTATCAATAATAATCATTTACTCCACTCCTCGTACAATAGATTTAGTACCTCTCAAATACCCAACCTCTAAACAAAGCTCTAAAGGGATCAAAAACGCTCTTTGACAACTGGAAATTTAGGCATTTACTTTTATCGGGGTTCCAGGCAAAATGTAGTCGTGAGATTATATTCGGGGTAGGTATGCCACTCCTTAGGTTTACCTCTTAAAAAGCCTGACCCCCAGCCCATAACCTGCACTCCTAACACGTAAGTTGCGCAACCTATCAAGATCCTGTCCAATGGTAGCAGGTTGGATAGAGCAAGGTCTTGCCAGGAAAGCGTTGGTTCCGGCGAGGCTGTTGACCGGTTATGGTACCTGGGACCCCGCATAATCTTACCCCATTCCTTCACGCGGAAGGAGGTGAAGCAGAGATGAAACTATTTGTCGGTATCGATGTCAGCCTAAAAGATTTCAAGGCCCGGATGTTTGATGTCGAAGGCGAGGAAATCGCTAAGCGTCTCCGTGTCAAGAATGACGATCCGGTGGCTGATTCTTTTGTCAAGTATCTTGTGGAGATCTGCGAAACCAATAATGTTAATTTCCTGCACATTGGCTTAGAGGCTACCTCTGTTTATAGCTGGCACCTCCAGATGTATCTGGCTGGCGAGCCTTCATTAGTTCCCTTCCACCCCCAGGTGTATGTCTTTAATCCCAAGGTAGCCAACTTCAGAAAGCAATACATCGATATCCAAAAGGACGACTGGTTCGATTGCCTGGTGATCGCCGACCGGCTCAGGTTCGGGCGACTGCCTGAAAACTGCCAGGTGGACTTCCGCTATCTACCCCTGCAGAGGTTAACCAGGTTCCGCCATCACCTGATCCAAACTATTACTAGGGGAAAAAAATTACTTTCTGACCAACCTGTTCCTAAAGTTCAATGCCTTTTGCCAGGATAAGGTGCTGAGCAACACCTTCGGGGCCGCCTCGGAGGCGATTCTGACCGAGTTCCTTTCGCCAGAAGAGATTGCGGTACGACCGCTGGATGAACTGATTGATATTCTGATGGAGAAGGGAAGAAGTCATTTCTCCGATCCCGAAGCCACAGCCAAAGCCCTGAAGCACGCCGCCAGTTGCGCCTACAGGCTGCACGGCAGCCTCCTGGAGCCGGTAAACCTGATCCTGGCCACCAGCATGCAGACCATCCGCACCCTGGAACAGCAAGTCAAGAATATTGACAAGGCGATTGAGAAAGAGCTGTCGCACTTTACTACCACCTTGCAGTCAATGCCGGGCATTGGACCTGTATGCGCCGCCGGGTTAATCGCCGAAATCGGCGACATTCACCGGTTCGATAATGAGGCGGCTCTCGCCAAGTATGCCGGCCTCACCTGGCGGAAACACCAGTCAGGTGAGTTTGAAGCCGATGACACCCCGCTTACCAAAACAGGGAATACTTACTTGCGCAGTTACTTTGTACTGGCCGCCAACAGTGTTCGTATCCGTGACCCCAAGTTTGCCGAGTTCTATCAGCGTAAGTTTAAAGAAAGTACCACTCATCACCATCGCCGTGCTTTAGTTCTTACCGCACGAAAACTTGTGCGGGTGGTTGATGCCCTGCTACGCAGCAACCAACTATACGTGCCCCAGGGGCAGAGGAGTTCGGTTTAGCCAGTCGGGTGAGTTACCACCCGGCTATGACTCTCAATTGGGGATCCATTTTTGTTGCTTTTTCCCATCTGCCTAAGGAACTAAGCTTGGTTGTTGTTGCCTTTTTTCCAAAGATCTGCTTAAAAAATTTTTTCCTTAGATCTTGACTTATTACCGTAAGGCTATCTTGATAATTCGTTCGTATAAAAACCGCCGTTTACCGTTTTCATCTTTCTACTGGTGCCGCGCCGGCGGTATGGGCATCTACCCTGAAAAAGTTTTTATCGCAGTTTATTTAGGTTGAGTAAAGACATTCTTATAGATTTCATTTTGCAACTGGTTAATGTTATCTCTAGTAACTAATAACGTTGGAATCTCAATTAACTTAGGTGGTGAAACCTTATTAGTTAAAAAATTATACATTGCATCTACAACCTTACGGCCTTCATATAAAGTTTGTTGCATAGATATAGCATCTAATTTACCTTCTTTTAAAGCTTGGGCACTTTCAGGTGAACCATCATAACCCACCAATATTATTTTATCAGATTTACCTGCGGTTTCAATTGCTTTTAAGGCACCAAGAGATGCTTCATCAAAGTTAGCAAATATACCAGCTAAATCGGGATGGGCGGTAATTAGATCTTGCGCCATTTGAACGGATTCTTGACGAGTATATTTTTGGGCCTGTTTAATATCAACAACTTTTAGACCAGCTTCTTTCATCGCTTTCTGGAAACCCATATCCCTTAAACGCCCATTATCTCTAGCCAATGATATGCTTATTTCAGCTACCGTACCATTATTTATGCCCTTCTTTTTTATAGCATCTGCTAAATATTTCCCAGCTTCATAACCACCCTGTTCTTCAGTCGATAAGCTTTTTGCAAGATATTCTCCCGAATCGGTTCCTATCCCCACCAGGATAACGGGAATATTTGCTGTCTGAGCTGCTTTTAAAACTGCTGGTGCGCTAGCACTATCAGTAGGTGTTAATAAAATACCATCATACTTTTGCGTAATTACATCCTGTACATTTTTCATTTGTGTATTGGCATCATTATTGGAACTAAAATCTTTTAACTCAATTCCAACTTTATCTGCCTGTTGATGTATTCCTTCTGACATCGTTTTCCAAAAAGGATTATCTAAACCGGGTGTAATATATGCCAGTTTAACCGCTTTCTTATTACCTTGCTGAGCGACATTATTTTTGTTATCCACATTTTTATTACCGCATCCTACTACTAAAATTATTATTAAAGATATTAAACTAATAGTAAATAACTTCTTAATACTCTTATTCATATTACTTTCCTCCTTAAAATTTTTTCATTTAGTTCAAACTAAACCATCTTTGGGTTTAACTAGCATCTTTTTTCTTAAATCTATACCCACCTCCTTATTTAAGATTCCGCTAAAACTTTTGCCATCCTCAATGCATCAACCATACTTTCCGGGTTGGCTGTGCCTTTCCCCGCTTTGCCGAAGGCGGTACCGTGGTCCACAGAAGTACGGATGATGGGCAGGCCCAGGGTAATGTTGATACCAGCTACAGACCCCCACTTGCCAGTAGTATTGTTATATTTAAACCCTATCACCTTGGTGGGGATATGACCCTGATCATGATACATAGCTACTACGGCATCATACTGGCCGCTCTGGAGTTTGACAAAAATGGTGTCTGGAGGTACCGGTCCATCTATCTGTATCCCCTGCTCCCTAGCTGCGGCGATTGCCGGGGTAATTTCCTCGATTTCCTCGCGACCGAAGAGGCCATCCTCACCGGCGTGGGGATTCAGACCAGCGACAGCAATGTGTGGGGTGGCGACACCCATTTTTACTAAAGCGTCGTGGGTCAATTCGATTACTTTCAATACCCGCGCTTTCTTTACCAGGGACGGCACCTGGCTGAGGGCAATGTGGGTGGTAACGTGGGAGACACGGAAATTCTTGTCAATGAGCATCATGCAATAGTCCCGGGTCTTAGTCATATCAGCAAAGATTTCTGTGTGACCTGAGTAATGATGCCCGGCTAAGTTGATGGCTTCTTTATTGATAGGTCCGGTAGTTACGGCATCGACCTCCCCGCTCAGGGCGAGCTCGATGGCCCTGGCAATATATTGAAAGCTAGCTTCGCCACCCATTTGGGTTATTTTACCGTACTTGAGCTGCTCCAAGTCCACATTCTGCAGGTCTAGGACATCAATGGTGCCATATTCATAACGGCCCTCAGCCGGGCTTTTTATTGATCTGACACCCAGGTTAACTCCGGCAATCTTAATTGCTTCACACATTAAACCGGTGTCGGCCACGGCCAGGGGGCGGCATTGTTCATAGATTTTCGGCATCGCCAGAGCCTTGGCTGTAATCTCCGGTCCGATACCACACGGATCACCGACACTGATGGCGATTAAGGGTCTATACATTTTCTTCCACTCCGTTAAATCTTTCGTGTAATTTTTTAATTACTGTGCCTCTGG
Organism: Moorella naiadis (nom. illeg.); assembly: GCF_051020825.1. Lineage (NCBI taxonomy): Bacteria > Bacillati > Bacillota > Clostridia > Neomoorellales > Neomoorellaceae > Neomoorella > Moorella naiadis (nom. illeg.). The sequence goes on along the minus strand of NZ_JAXGFQ010000019.1, from coordinate 47,317 downwards.
AGTAAGTATCAGGTATTTTGAGTCCCTATTTATTTTTACCGGTCTTCTGATCCACTTAAATACTGGAGCACCTTAATAAAAGCGTCCGGGGGACCGAAGCCACCGGCCTTGGTGACGATGGGTAAGCCTCCGGCCCGACCGCCTTCCAGGTAACCCAGGGGGATACCTGGTAGCAGTTCAGCGACCAGGTTGATTCCCCGGGCTCCCAAGGTACGGCAGACGTGGACAGCGGTATCGCCGCCGGTCACCACCAGGCTCTTTATCTCCTTATTAGCCAGGAGCTTACTAGTAATAATACCGAGGGTCGCGGCAATGGCTGCGCCAGCACTTCCGTTGCCGTTATTCATAGGTGATTGCCTAAAGAGACTGTTTACTGCAACGATGAGCAAGTCTTTCTTAGTTGCTGCCTGGGCGACTGCCTTTAGTACCCGCTCCGTCTCCGCCTTGGCGTTCCCGGCAATAATGGCCTCCGTATCCACCTCTACCAATCGGCAGCAATAAATTGCAGCTAGACGCTGCACCTGGTCCGCAGTAACGGGATTGCGCGATCCGGCAATAAGTAGAATCTTGCCTGCCTCGTCACTCGGGACCTGGCGTGCCTTCAAATTGGAAGGACAGGTAAAAGAGAAGCTGGCCCATGGTTCTACCCCCGATACCTGGTATATGGCCTTTAAATCCCAGGCAGCAGTCAGATGGGCTGCCATACCAGCTGCCCCGGCCAGAACTACACCTCGTGGCAACAGCTTAATTGCTTGACCAATAACCTGCAGGTCGTTGTTGTCAACGGCATCCAGGACCAGGACCTGGTTTTCTTTTTTGGCGCTCTCCAGGGTCCGGGCTAGAGCCATTATCCCCTGGCGAACGGCGGTCAGGTTGACCTGCCCTACCCGACGCTGCATCTCCTGCTGTAGGACGGCCGGAATATGACAGATAGGCGTCTTCTCCTCCCCGGCGGCCGGCATACCAGTGGCCGCCACCTCCTGTTCCTCTTCGATTACCAGATAGCCCTCCCGAACAACACGCCGGTTAGCGGGAAAGGCCGGTACTACCAGGGCCAGATCTGCCTCCCAGGCATCCATCACGGCTTCCAACTCAGCACCAGGATGGCCACGCAAAGTGGAATCAATTTTTTTATAAATGTGGCCAATGCCTGCTCTCTTTAATATTTCGGTAAGGTCGTAAACACGCTGGTAGGCTTCCCGGGCTGTTAGGTGGCGAGTGTCGGCATTAATAGCCCACACGTCTTTATTGTTGCCGCCCAGATTAAGAGTATCAGCTACGGTATCTACATCGATGATAACCATGGTTTTAAAGCCGTGCTGGCAAAACTGGGCGCCGGTATCGTTGGCCCCGGTTAAATCGTCGGCGATGATAGCTATTTGCTCCATTTATTACCCTCGCTCCGATGCGGCAGTCGCATTTTTACATTGCAAGAAGCGTGCCAGGCTAGTATTGACTTATAATTTTGAAACGAGGTTATTATGCTGGCCTTTATGGTAAAGCGAAATATTTCATTCTGGAAGAGATAAAAAAGTCTATGGCCAGACAGATTGCTGTACTGGCCATAGATAAGGTATATTTCAATTTGGATTTATAAGTTTCATAATGAAGGACCACGTTTAGTTTTATAAAGAAAGAACTTTTATATAATCCCTGTTATGGTATAATAAACCTGGAAAGGAAGGGGTTCTTATGAATCTGGCCTTTAAAGAAGTAGCCGTTGCCGGCAGTTTAACTTATGAGGACTATATACTTTTCCCGGAAGATGGGCGGCGGCATGAGTTAATTGGAGGGGAACATTATATGACACCGGCACCAACCACTGTCCACCAGGGGTTTCTAGGTAAATTATTCCATATTCTTTATCAGCATATAACGACAAACCGATTAGGCCAGGTGTTCTTTGCCCCCGTCGATGTGGTCCTTTCACCCCAGGACATTGTCCAGCCTGACCTGATTTTTATCAGCAACAACCGCTGCCACCGGCTGACACCTAAAAACGTCCAGGGAGCACCCGACCTGGTGGTAGAAATAATCTCCGAGGCTTCTCGCCGCCTGGATAAAAAACTGAAGCGCAACCTCTATGCCCGTTACGATGTGCTTGAGTACTGGCTTTTTGACCCGGAGTTGCGAGAAGTTGAAATTTACCGGCGCGACGCTGAAAACCATTTGGTTAAGATAGTGGAATACGAAGATCAAGGAACGCTCACCTCACCTTTGTTGCCAGGGTTGATTATTAATTTAGAACCCCTCTGGCCGGAGATAAATAATTAAGCCTTTACGGTCTCCCAGCTTTTCAGCCGCCGCCAGAGGGTGGTTTTACTGAGCCCCAAGCGGCGGCAGGTTTCCTCTTTATCGTTGCCCGTGAGGGCCAGGGTGTGGCGGATGATCTCCTCCTCCATCTCGGCCAGGGTGCCCCGGAGGGGGAGCTGCAGGCTGGGCTCCGGCTGCTTGTCCGGTGCACCCAAAATTTCCTCTAGGTCACCCGGCTCCACTTCCTGGCCGCCGCGCAGGACTACCAGGCGTTCCAGGACGTTTTCCAATTCGCGGACGTTCCCCGGCCAGGAGTAAGCCTGCAACCGGGCGACGATTTCCTGGTTGAATAAGAGCGACAGGCGGCCGGACCGCTGGCTGATCTTTTCCGCCAGGGCTTTAATAAGCAACGGTAAATCTTCCAAACGTTCCCGCAGGGGCGGCAGCTTGATCTGCAGCACGTTTAAACGGTAGTAAAGGTCGCGGCGAAAGGCTTCCTGCGCCACGGCCGCTTCCAGGTTGCGGTGGGTGGCGGCGATGATGCGCACGTCCACCGGCAGCACCCGGTCACCGCCCACGCGCATGATGGCCCTTTGCTGCAACACACGCAAAAGCCGCGCCTGCAAGTTTAACGATAGCTCGCCGATTTCGTCCAGGAAAAGGGTGCCGCGGTGGGCCAGCTCGAAGAGGCCCTTTTTGCCGCCTTTACGGGCACCGGTGAAGGCGCCTTCCTCGTAGCCAAAGAGTTCGCTCTCCAGCAGGTTTTCCGGTACAGCGGCGCAATTGATGGCGACGAAAGGACCTTCCCGCCGCTGGCTGGCGTTATGAATACTCTGGGCCACCATTTCTTTGCCCGAGCCTGTCTCACCCGTGATTAAAATAGTGGCTTCGGCGGCGGCATACTGGCGGGCCCGTTCAATGACCCGGGCCATAATGGGGCTGCGGGTAATGATATCGGCAAAGGTGAACTGGGCTACGTGACCCTTAAGATACAACTCCTGGCGCGCCTTTGCTTCCACTGCTTGCAGGTGACTGACATCCTGAAAGGTCGCCACGGCGCCGACAATCTCCCGGCCGGTAATGACCGGGATCACGTTTTCGGCAACCATAGTATTGCCGGCGCGGTGTAATTCCCCCAGGTGCTTTTGCCCGGACTGGCGCACCTGGTCCAGGGGCACGCCGGGCAATACCTCCCGGGCCGGCCGCCCCACTACCCGGTGGGCGGAGAGGCCCAGGATCTTTTCCGCCGCCGGATTGACCAGGGTGATGCGGCCCTCATGGTCAGTGGCCACAATGCCTTCATAGGCAAAGTCCAGGATGGTTTTGAACTCCTCGGCCCGGGCCCGCTCCCGGCGGCGTACCAGGGCCACCTCCCAAGCCTCACGAATGGCCTGGCTGATGGCTTCTTTACCGGAGGTCACCAGGATGGCCTGCAGGCCATTTTCGCGGGCCAAACGGGTAGAAACGGCATCGCCGACGATAACCTCCAGCCCCATGGCCTGCCCTTCGGCGATTACCCCGGCCGCGTCCTCTTCGGCTTCAATGATTAATTCTTGGATATGCACACCAAGGATGGATTCCAAGCTCTTGGTACCGTAAATGACATTGCGGAAGCCGGCCACGCCGATATAGCTGCCTAACTCCCGAGCCCCGGCCAGGGCGCGGATCAAGTCGAAGGCACTGACGGCGATCTCCACCACCGGTACCTCGACATGGCGGCTGATGGCCGTGGCCGTACCGCCGCGGCTGATAATAACTTCAGCGCCTTTATCGACCAGCTCCCTGGCCACCCTGACCCCTTCGGCCAGGTCGCCGGTAGCGATGGTTATATCTTCGCTCAATTCCGCACATACTTGGCGGGATAAAGCTGCCAGATCATCATACGGGGCTACCAGGGCTAGATGGGACATATCTACCACCCTACTAATTTGTGAATAAAATTTGGTCTAATTACCGGGTTCAAAATAACCTTTGGCGTTATTAATGATTCCTAAACCTTCCTAAAACATATTTCGACAAATGATCAGCACTATTATTTACTGAAGACTAAAGGAGATACCGTACTGAAAGAGGCAACAATTCAGCTTTTGTTCTCTTCTCCCTTTTCCCGTTCGATTAACCTTTTTTCCACCATAGCCTTGAAGCGCTCTATATCATCCCGGCCTGTAGTCAGGAAGTCTTTAAGCAAAGCCCACTTTATATCCAGGTATTGATGGGCCAAAACATTTCGCGTCCTGGCTTTTTCCGCCAGGGATAGGGCCAGCTCTTGATCAATAATTCCCGCCTCGCCCAGCTGAAGAAAAGCCTGGCGGTAGGTTTCCGGCACTTCCAGGTTTTCTCCGGCGATAAGGATTTTGGCGATATCCAGGGCGGCATTAACAATATTCTCTATTATCCTCTCGGCATCACGGCGACTTTTACGATCACTCTGGTACTGAAAATAATCCATCTCCTGGTAGGACTTTAAATCCTCCAACTCTATTGCTAGAAACCGGAGACGACGAATAATGGAAATTGCCTGCTCATCCGTAATTGGTGCCACTTCAGATCGCCCCCTTGATCTTCATCCGCCAGCGCCACCAGTCGAGTAAATATTCCTGAAAATCTTCCGCTTCCCGGGAAATATCAAGGAGATATTGAATATAAAAGTTTCGATCCCGTATCACAAGGGGTTTACCCTTTAATGCCGCCCACGCCAGAGAGGGGGCAGCCTCGTTTAAAACTAATAAATCCACCTTCAGACCCAGCATATCCTCCAGTTCATTCCATAACCGGTAAACCTCCTGGAGGGTATACCCCGGTTCGTAGTAGACCCCTATATCTACATCGGAATTCGGCCCCGCCCTGCCCTGGGATTGGGAACCAAATAGAAAAGCCAGCCGTATATTCCGGCACCGGGCAAAGTAGTCCTTAAGACGCGCGTAAATCTTCATATCCATAATTATTTCACCTTATTTCACCCGCTGCTGGTGCCGCCTGGCGGCATGGGCGTCTCTTAACGCTAGAAAAACCTGTCACCAGCAGGCCTGGCGCATGGAAAATCATCGACATCTTTCCGGCACCGTAAACCACAACCCGGTTCAGCCCTGATTACCACAACATCTCAAACTGCCGCTGCATGGCAGCCGTGGCCCAGACCCCTAGCAGACCAAAAAGAACAATTACAGCCTCAATGGTCCAGAGGTGCCCAAGGGTATGCAGGCCGTAGGCGATCTGGCCGAAGGCCGCTACCGCATCGACAGCAGTCTTATAAATAAAGGCCAGCCAGAACCAACGCAGCCGGCCCACCCGGACGCCGTAGACCACCAGGACGGCGGCTGCTATATGAATAGGTATAGTAAAAGCCCGCTCCACCACCGGCGCCAGGGCCCACAGGAGGGCCCCCTGCCGGACCATCAGGGGCATGGCAGCTACGGGTGGGAGGGTACCCCGCAGGCCCCAAATAACAGTCAGCAAAGCCGGGACGCCCAGGGCCAGGGCTTCCAGGGCGCCAAAACCGATACCAAAGGCGACGGCTTCCTGCCAGGTGGCGCGGCGCAGGGAGTTGACCATATTTACCAGAAGCAAAACCAGGACTACTTCAAAGATACCCGTCAGCAGGCCGATGTAAAGCCAGTAGACAGGGCCGGAGATCGCTCCTGGCAGGTGCTGGGTGGCAAAGTAAACGGGGCGGTTGAGGTAAAAGGAAACCACCCCTTTGAGGATAACAGCTACCAACCAGGCCAGACCCCCCAGGGTGAAGAAGCTCCAGCGGGCCTTACGCCGCCACAGGAGGACCGCCGCCAGGGCTACCAGGATCATGCCGCTACCACTGATGAGGAAAAGAGGGTTGACTGCCGGGATGGGGACCACCTCCATGTTAACTATACCATTTCTAGCCGGTGATTTTAACCCTATTTTCCCCCTTTTGCCGGTATTTTTGTCTTTCCGCATAAAAAAAGCGGGAGTAATCCCGCTCTCCGCTGACGCGGCAACAGCAAAAGGATAGAAATGGTAAACGGCGTTATTTTTAGGGTCGACACCTATGCCGACAGGTGACACCAGGGAAACGATCCAAACTACCGCCCGACCATAGCCCAGGTGAAGCTACCCCGCAGAAAGGCGTCGACGTATTTTTCTTTGACTTCCCGCCCGATGAGGGCCTGGAAGCTCCCGGCGCCATCGGGCGGGCCTACGGCGACCATGCCCACCAGCCGCCGGCCCTGGAGGACGGCTTTACGGTAGAGGGAACGTTTTTCGTCCAGGCGCGTCACCACCTGGTAACCCTCGCCTAAAGGGCTAAGGGGTGTACCGTTGCCGGCCTGCTTCCCATCGCTCCCTGCAGGCCGGTCTTGACTCTCAACCGGTGGGTTAACAATGCCGCCGCCGATGACCCCCAGGCTACCTGCGACCAGGGAATTTTGGCCGATGCCGCCCCGGTAGGCCGTCTGCCGGCCGGCCATGTTGAGGCCGGCCAGGCGACCCTGCTCCACGGCGTTACCCCAAATGGCGTTGAGGCGCGGCTGCTGCCAGGCACGATCAAAGGCCTCGGCCACATCGCCGGCGGCGTAGATGCCGGGGACCGAGGTGGCCAGATACGCATCGACCAGAATACCCCGGTTGACAGCCACCCCGGTGCCCTCTAGGAAGCCCGCATTGGGCCGCACCCCTTTACCGACCACCACGACATCAGCCGGCAGGGTGGCCCCGGAACGGAGAACGGCCGCCGTCACCTTCTCTTGCCCCTCTAGGGCGACCACATCCTCCCGCAGGTGAATGCTAAAGCCCGCCGCAGTCATGGCCCGGCGGATGAGCTCCGCCCCCGGATCATCCAGGGCCTGGGAAAGGAGCCTACCTGAGGAGACCACCAGGCTGACCCGTAATCCCCGGGCGTGAAGTCCTTCCGCTGCCTTGATACCTACCAGGCCACCGCCGATGACCACGGCCCGGCCGCCGGGCCGGGCGTATTGGCGGATGGCCGCCGCGTCGTCGATGGTCCTCAGGGTAAAGACCCCGGGTAGGCCCGCCCCGGGGAAGTCCACCCGCTGGGGGTTCGCTCCGGTAGCCACCAGCAGGCGGTCATAGGGAAGCTCCCGGCCGCCGTCCAGGATCACCCGGCGGCCGGCGGCATCAACCCCGGCGGCCCGCCGTCCAGTGAGCAGTTGAATACGCTCCTCACGATACCACTCTTCCCCCGCCAGCCAGAGCCTTTCCCGGGATACCAACCCGCCGAGGTAATAGGACGTCAGGACGCGGGCGTAGTAAGGGTAAGGCTCATCACCAACTATCGTTATTTCCCCTGCCGGATCAGCACCGCGGATGGTTCGGGCCGCGGCCACCCCGGCGGCGCTGTTGCCAATAATCAAATAGCGCATTCCATCAGCCACCAACTCTCTTGATAAACCTTTCCCGTCTACCCTCCTGCCGCCGGCGGTATGAGGGTTACCTTATCCCCCGGGCTCAAGGGAGTAGCCAGTCCGTGGAGGAAGTTGATATTGCGGCCGTTGACCAGGATGGCAATACCGGCCTTCGGCAACCCCTCCGGGGTCATTAGTTCGCGGCGGAAGTTCTCCCCATAGCGGGTGATAAGGGCGGCCAGGGCTTCGCCCACGGTAGCCGCTGCTATTTCGACCCGGCTTTCCCCGGCCGCCCGCTGCAGGAAACTCAAGAGTTCAACTTGCATTACGTTTCCTCCGTTTACAGCCCCAACCGCTCCCGGGTAGCCGCTGTGACCCGGCCTGCTTCGTCCCAGCCACGGACCTGGTAGTACTCGGCCAGCATCTGGGCCAGGGACGAGGTCTTGCCCTTGGCCGGGCCTTCGGGCATGGGTTCTTCCAGGAGGCGCGGCGCCAGGGCGTCGTCGGCCTGCGTCAAGCCGGCGGCGAAGTTAAATAACCGTTCCAGGTTGTAGATTCGCTCGCCTGCCAGAAGGCCCCGCTCCTCATTATAACCCACGCCGGTGGCCGGCGCCAGCATGCTGACGACATCGGATGCCCCCAGGGCAAAGGTGGTAAAGAGACACATACCGCTGGCGTCTACCAGGGCGGTGAGATCCTGGAAGGCCTTATCCAGGGCCGCCTTGCCCTCGGAGGAAAGGGGATCAGCCTGCACGGGGATGCCCAGAACCTCGGCGGCGATGGTATAGCCGCGGACGTGGCAGCCGCCGCGGTTCGAGGTGGCGTAGTTAAGGCCGATGCCCTGGAAGGCCCGCGGGTCATAGGCCGGGTATTCCTGCTTCTTGCTGGTCATGGAGAGTTCCGGATGGCCGTAGCGTTCGGCCAGGCGGTAGGAACCCTCGGCCAGCAGGTCGCCGATGCCCTCGCGATAACCCGCCTTGCGCGCCGTTTCCACCAGGACGGCGGCGTTACCGAACTCCAGGGGCACCTCGGTATCCCCGGCCGGCAGGTACCCCTTCTCGTAAAGCTCCATGGCGCAGGCCAGGGTGGAGCCGAAGGTAATGGGGTCATACCCCAGCTCGTTGGCCAGGAAGTTGGCCTTGACGATGGCCGCCAGGTCGTCGACGCCGCAATCGGCTCCCAGCGACCACAGGGCTTCATACTCCGGCCCTTCACCGTGGCTGGCATAGGGCCCGCCTGGCACCAAGGTGGCGCGGCCGCAGGCCATGGGGCAGGCCAGGCAGCCCTTTTTGCGTACCAGATAGTTTTCTGCCAGGGCCTCGCCGCTGATCTTCGCCGCCCCGGGGAAGACACCGGTCTGGAAGTTCCGGGTGGGCAGGCCGCCGTGGGCGTTGATAACGTTGACCAGGACGCCGGTGCCGTAAGTGGGCAGGCCGCCGTGGGTGACGTCGTTAGCCTTAATCTTGGCCAGGGCAGCCAGGACAGCCTCCCGGAAGGTCGGCCCGTCAGCCACCTTCACCCCACCATGGCCGCGGACGGCGATGGCCTTGAGGTTTTTGGATCCCATGACGGCACCGACGCCGGAACGGCCGGCGGCCCGGTGTTTATCGTTCATGATGCAGGCAAAGCGCACCATCTTCTCCCCGGCCGGGCCGATGCAGGCCACTTTGGCGTCAGGGCAAGTGGCGGCTTTAACGGCGTCTTCCGTCTCGGGGACGTTTTTCCCCCAGAGCTCGCCGGCCGGCCGCAGCTCGAAGGAGCCGTCCTCAAGCCACAGGTAAACCGGCTCCGCCGCCCGGCCTTCCAAGATAATGCCGTCGAAACCGGCGTACTTCAGCTCGCCGCCGAAATACCCCCCCGAGCTGGAGGCGGCGATGGTACCCGTCAGGGGCGATTTGGTGACGACGTTATAGCGGCTGCCTGAAATGGCTATTGTGCCGGTAAGGGGACCGGTCATAAAGATGAGCTTGTTCTCCGGGGCCAGGGGATCAACCTGGGGGTCGATCTCGTCATACAAGATCTTGCTCGCCAACCCCCGGGCGCCGACATAATCCCTGGCCAGCACCGGGTCTAATCGTTCCACCTTAGCCTCGCCGCTGCTTAAATTTACCCGCAGCAATTGGCCAATCCAACCGTACATCTAGACCACCTCCCGTAAAGCAGCCTGGAACCGACGAGCCCATTGCTGCCGTCGGTCCAAAGCCTGGCCGGCCGGTTCTTTATATTGAATCGCATCCCAGGGGCAATTCAAGACGCACTCCGGTTCGCCCCCGCAGAGGTCGCACTTGACGACCTTCTGTTCGGAAACGGAGTAATCAGTGCCACCAAAGGGACAGGCCATGACGCACATGCGGCAGCCGATGCAGCGATCCTCGTTGATTACGACGGCGTTAGTCTTAGCATCGCGGCTGATGGCCCCGGCCGGGCAGACAGCCATGCAGGCCGGTTCGTCACAGTGCTGGCAGACCACCGGTTGGTAGTAATCTTCATCCAGGAAGGCAGCTACCGACAACCGGGCCGCCGCCGGGTTAAATTCGCCGGTGTGTTTGAAGGAGCAGGCCAGCTCACAACGACGACAGGCAGTACATTTATCCTGTTCTACTACCAGTACCTTGGACAAAATAATTCCCCCTTTCGCGATTTTCATCACAAATTTGACATTGCTTCTTAGTCCCCATCTGTTCCCTTGCTCCTTTACCCTCCAGCGATCACCTCCCCGAAAATGAGATGTGGGCGTGGGGGCAAAATAAAAAAGTACTCTTATAAGAAAAGAGTACCTTCCTTTGCCCAATAGCAGGTCAAGGGATTGCTCCCCGGCCCTGACGTTTGCCCTTCCCGGAGGGAGAGAGACAACTCGGAAGTCGCTTATATTAAGCTGTTCACTATAATTTTATTTATTCGCCGCCAGGCTGGAAATTCCTGCTTCAGCAGAAAAAATTAAGACAAAATTCTTGCAGCATCTCTACGCCTGGCAGGGCTAATTTAAAAACTCGATCTCGCCCCCCGCCAGGCTGCCGATTTGGACCAGGGATTCCACCCGCAGGCCCTGGTCGCGCAGGGCATCGCCGCCGGTCTGGAAGACCTTCTCGATGACCGTGCCTACACCCACCAGGGTGGCCCCGGCCTGGTTGATGATCTTCAACAACCCCCGGACCGCTTCCCCCGAGGCCAGGAAGTCGTCGATGATCAGCACCCGGTCCTCCGGCCCCAAGTAGCTCCCGGCTACCACGATATCGATGATTTCTTCTTTCGTAAAAGAACGCACCCGGCCGCAATAAGTCTCGCCCTCCATGGTGGAGGGTTGCTTTTTCTTGGCAAAGACCACCGGCACCCTGAGGCTGAGACCGGTCATTAAAGCCACGGCAATGCCGGAGGCCTCCACCGTCAGGACTTTGGTAATGCCGGCATCGCTAAAGCGGCGGGCAAACTCTTCACCGACCTGCAATATCAACACCGGGTCGATCTGGTGGTTTAAAAAGGAATCTACCTTGAGGACGTCGTCGGATATTACCCGCCCTTCCTGGCGGATTTTCTCTTTTAACAGCTCCACTACCGCCAAAACTACCTTGCTCCTTCCCCTGTACCCTAATAAAGATATTATAACTTAAGTGCGGCTAAATGAGAAGAACCCACCCCCAGAAAACCCGGGCCAGTACAAAAGGCCGGTGCTGCGTAAGCACCGGCCCGGCAGATACATCCTTATTCAGGCAGCTTGTCGATGTCGATCTTGCCGTCTTTGAGGTCCTTGATAATCTGATCGATCTTCGTCTTGACCTCGGGCGGCACCTTGTCCTTCAATTTGTCGTTCCAGTAAAGGCCGACGACGCCCTGTTTGACGCCCAGGGGATAGAACTGGGCCTTGAACTGGCCCTGCTGGACCAGCTTAATCATGTAGACGATACCGTCGGCGATGTTGCGGTAGGCGCTGACGAAGACGGTATCCGGTGCGATGCCGCTCTGGTCCTTAATCACGCCGATGGCCAGGATTTTCTTCTCCTGGGCCGCCTGGATGACCCCCAGGCCGGCCTGGTCGGCGTTGTGCATCATAATATCCGCACCTTGCTCAATAAAGGCGCGGGCCGTTTCCTTGGCCTTGGCCACGTCTTCAAAGCTGCCGGTAATGGCCGTCAAGGCTTCCACCTTGGGGTTGACGTACTTGACGCCCTTTTTGAAGCCCTCGATGGTATCCGTCACCGGCGGAATGGAGAGACCGCCGACGCAGGCCACTTTATTCGTCTTGGTCATCAGGGCCGCCAGGGCGCCGCCCAGGAAACCGGCCTGTTTGGCCAGGACGCTGTAGGAGCCGACGTTGGGATCTTGAGATATTTTACTATCGGTAATTAAGAATGTGGTTTTAGGAAACTCTTTGGCTACCTTCTTGGCGGCGTCGCCAAACTGGAAGCCGTGGCCGATGATCACATTGTAACCCTGGGAGGCATAGGCACGGAAAGCCTCTTCAAAGTCGGACTGGGGCACGCTCTCGCGGTAGGCGACCTCCGCCCCCAGCTCTTTACCGGCCTTCTGGATGCCGTCGTAGGCCGAGGCGTTCCAACCGCCGTCATTAATGGGGCCCGGCAGCAGGGCTGCGATTTTAAATTTGGCTTTCTGCTCCCCGGCCCCAGCCTGGGGAGCGGGCTGGCTTTTCTTGGCGCAGCCGCTCAGGAGCAGGCTGCCGGCAAAAACAACCACCAGCAGTAAAGCCAGAAGTCTCTTCCCCTTTTTTAACATGATTAGCCTCCTTTTTAATAAGTTTACGGCGGTTACCTACCGCCTAAACCCTCCGGAGCTGGAGGGTTTATCTGTATATATATTCGCTCTCCGGTTCAATTTTCCTGCATCGATGGTACATAAATTAAAGATGATTTAACGCTACTAGTTATTTCGTCTTATTTAGTCATAAAGGGGCTTTTTTCCTGCTGCGCCGGTATTCCATACCCTTATTTTGTTGGAACTGCTCAAGCCACCTCCGCTTTTAACCGCTGCAGGCACCTTACACCTCCGCTAAAAGGGAACGCGGTGTAGTTACGTTTGCACCCTGACTGCTATTGTCCCGGCGGTCCCAGCACCAAGTTGGCCAGGGGATCGAAAAGGTGGGTCAGAAAATTGCTGGGGGAAGGCAATTTTACCCCCAAAGCCGGCAGCAGGCAGGCGGTCGTCCCCAGTAAAAGGAAGATACAAAAAAAGAAAAAATCCCGCCAGGCCCGGGCCCGCAGAAGGGCCGGGCCCTCCATCATAAAGGTTGTGGCGGCTAAAAAGATCACCAAAGGTACCTGATAAGCTTTCATTATCAACATTCACCTCATCTGTAGCCTCCCGCAAGCTGGTGGTACAGCCTCTAGGCCCCGTGGTTCTCGGCGAGCAAACTTAATGCTTGACCTTGTTCAATGACGAGGGTGGCTGGACTTGGTTATACTCTATCGCGCCCGGGGCTGCCACGGCCGGGCCGTCAGTCCCGTCCGGACCACATGGGCTTCCACAGCTACGTCCACGGGCAGGGTTTTAAACTGCTCCCGCCACTGTGTCTGCAGCTGTTGCCAGAGGGCGGGATACTTGCGGCTCACGGCCCCCCCGAAGCCGAAAACGTCGGTGCCGCTCGGCCTGGTCGCCGCCAGGGCGTCCTGGATCTCGCCGGCAACCAGGGCGGCCATCTGTTTTTCGATCTCCTGCCGGGCTGCATCCTTAGTCAGGTCGTGGAAGCACCCTTGTTCCGTCAAATCCCCGCTGACCTTAACCTTGATTTCACCCCGTAGCTGCCCGCCCTGCATTTTAACCCCCACCTGGTGCTCGGTGGTCACGGTCTCGACGACGGCCTTCTCCTGGTCCTGGGGGCATTTGACCTCCAGACCGGCCCGGGCTACCCAGCCCCGGGTCCAGGCCAGGCCCCGGCTCTGGTGGAGGTCCAGCCAGCCCATGAGTTTATCGTGCTGGAAGTAGGCCATGCCCTCCAGCCGGGCCGTATCCACCTCCAGGGGCAGGGCCTGCTGCCTCTGGTCGCCGGCTTTGGGCGTCGTGGTGCGGGGCGGCATGGCCTGGGGTTTGACAGTAATCACCGGCAAAACCGCATCGGCCGCGCCCCCGGAGAGCTCGCCAAAGATGTCGTGGATGGTGGGGATCCGGGTGGAACCATTGACCTTGACCCATTTATTCAAACCGGTAATCTCCTGACCCAGGGTCTGCTGCAGGCCTCCCTGGACCCAGATGATGACGTCTGCCGCCCGGCCCCGAGCGATAAGAACCATAGTGCCGCGCCGCAGTTCGTGGTTGCGGTCCCATAAATCCAGGACCTCCCGCAGACCCTGGCGGGCCAGGGCCTCCCCCACGATAATGGCGTTATCATGGGCCCAATAGACCCTTAAAGGCACCTTCAATGCCAATTCACGGATGGCTTCAAAAAAGTTGGGGCCCCGCCCCGTGGCTAGAAGGGCCTGGCGCTGGGGGCCGACGGTGACGCCGCCACCACCCCCCTCCTGGCCGCCCCCGCCGGGGGGCTGATAAAGCTCGGCCGTGACCACCCTGGTACCGTCCGGTTCCAGGTCTAAAGCAGCCGAGGCAACGATAGCCAGCTCATTGATCTCCCGCCGGTCCCAGCAACCAGCCAGAACCCCGGCCATGAGGATACCGATGATGATCAACCAGTAAACCTTGCCCGTCCTGCTCATAGAGTTAGCATGGCCGGAAAACTGGATCTTATACCCGCCCTACACATATAACCTTCTTTGCCAGGTTATGCTATTAGGAGCCTGTTCACGTGCTTATGCGCCGGGGGACAGGCGCTGCAGCCCCTTTATGGGATCGACGCGCACTCCTCTTGTCCCGGCGTGAACGTCAACGGGATCGCCACCTGCAGCCATCCCGGGGGATCGGCCTGCGCTCCTACGGCAAAGTGGATGCTGCCGCCACCCAATGGGCCTAGCCTGCAGTCCCAATATCCGTTATTACAGGGAGGTGAATGGTTCCTGCGCGAAGATGGCCGCATCACCGGCTGGCAGCTGGCCATGCTCCTAACCGGTTTTTTGCTCGGCACCACCACCCTCATCATCCCCGTAGGCCCGGCTAAAGAGAGTGCCTGGCTGGCGGTGCTCCTGGCGGGGATTCTAGGCGTCGGTGCCGCCTGGCTTTATACCGCCCTGGGGGCGCGTTTTCCCGGCGAAACACCCTTCCAGTATACCCCCCGGGTCCTGGGCCGCTGGCTGGGCACCCTGGCGGTACTCCTTTACCTCTGGCTCAGCTTCCACCTGGCCGCCTTAATACTGCGCAACCTGGGCGAGTTATACGTCGTGGCCATCATGGTCCGGACGCCCATGGGAGTCTTCGTCGGCATCCTCACGGCCCTGGCGGCCTGGATAGTACGCAACGGCCTGGAGCCGGTGGCGCGCTTGGCTGAACTCCTGGCCCCCTGGCTTTATGTAATTATGGTCGTCCTGGAAATTCTTACCTTTGCCACCCCCAACCTGACCCACCTGGAGAACCTTTTGCCCCTCCTCCCCGACGGCAAGTTTCTGCCGGTTATCCAGGGGATTCTCCCGATCCTTGCCTTCCCCTTTGCGGAAACCTTTCTCTTCCTGGGGGTTATACCCTTCCTGGTCAAACCCAAGAAAGGCTTCCTGCCCTTTGCTCTGGCTGTCGCCTTTGGTACCCTGATCACCAGCCTGGTGGCCTTCCGGAACGTCGCCGTGCTGGGGGCCAGTGAAGCCGAGCGGGTAAACTTCCCTTCCCTGGTAACCGTCCAGCTCATCAACCTGGGGGATTTCCTGCAACGCCTGGACGCCCTGATTATCTTTATGTGGACCTTCGCCGGGTTTATCAAGCTCTGCCTGCCTTATTATTTCCTCGCCCTGGGCCTGGCCACCCTGCTGAAGCTCAAGGATTACCGGCCCCTGGTCCTGCCCTTGGGGCTCTTAATAGCCCCCTTTACACTGCAACTATATGTCTCCTTCCCCCAAATGATCCAGTTCACCCGCATTTATCCCTTTTACAGCCTGCCGATAACCCTTCTCCTGCCCGCCCTGACCCTGGTAGTCGCCGCTGTGCGCGGCCTGCGCGGCCAGCAGGCAGCCCGCCAACGCCGCTCCGCGAAAAAAGCTTCTAACCAGGAGCTACAAGATAATCCGGCGCAAGTCCATGCGCCAAGAAAAGGAAAAAACTCTTCCCGGCGCAGCCGGAGTTAGAAGCAACCGCATGGCTACAGCTCCAGTCCGACTGCAATGAGCCGGGTCATACCGGAGGCCTTTAATCAAATTCTTAGTTGTTCCTCCCAAACAGGTCCTGATATAATAAATTAGATCGCATCGCCTTCCCCCATCTCATTTCCAAGGAGGTTCTTGATTGTCCAGCTTACTGGCCCCGTTGTTTCAAGCCATTACCGGCGCCATCGCCGGTTTTGGTTATGCCGGCATTGCCGTAGCCATGGCCCTGGAGAGCGCCTGCATCCCCCTACCCAGTGAAGTCATCCTGCCCTTCGGCGGCTACCTGGTCAGTGCGGGACGCCTGGGTTTCTGGGAAACCGTCCTGGCCGGCACCGTCGGCGGTACCATCGGCTCCACTATCGCCTATTACGTAGGCCTGTGGGGCGGCCGGCCTTTTTTAAGGAATTATGGCCGCTACGTTTTCTTTTCCGAAAAAGAATTCGCCGTAGCGGAACAGTGGTTTACCCGCTACGGCGAGGCTACAGTCTTCTTTACCCGGCTGATGCCCATTATCCGCACCTTTATCTCCCTGCCGGCCGGCATTGCCGCCATGCCCTGCGGCCGCTTCGTAATCTACACCTTCCTGGGCTCCCTGCCCTGGTCCATCCTCCTGGTTTATGTCGGCCGCCAGCTGGGGGCCAACTGGGAGGCCCTGGGACCCATTTTCCACCGCTTCGACATCGTTATCGCCGCCGGCCTGGTGCTACTAGTTTTCCTGTACTGGCGCCGCCATCGCCGACGCCGGTAGTTCGATGTTAAAACCGGCAAAGGTATAAGATGTAGCCTGAAAGCGCGCCTCCATAGCCGCCATAGTTGACAGCTGCCCGCCGCGCTCGGGGGCGAAAGATAGGACCAGGTTCAGGTCACTGGCGACGGGTAAAAAATTACCGGCATCCAGATAGACGATCCCCCAGTAAGATATGGAGCGAATGAGTTTATCCGGCTGGTCGAAATAACCCTCCAGGTTGCGGCCGAAGAGTTGCGGCGGCAGGAGATCGCCGGGCACCGCCGGTTTATTCTGCCGGGCATAAAAGCTTACCCCCACTACCTCACGGCCTTCAATCTCCCTTCTCCCCAGGTAATGATAATGCAGGTAAGGATAGATACCTGCCGGCAGACCCAGGTTCTGCTGCTGGCGCAGGAGGACGGCTACCTCCGGCGCCGGCGTTAAAGACTGCCACGCCCCGGTGGCGCTGCCGCTGCCGACCACGCGCCGGTAGCGGCGGCCGGCGGTGACAAACTGCTCGACGGTTAACTCCTGCTGCTTCTCCAGATGCAGGGTAACGAGCTGATGCATCTTTCCGGGCAGGATAATCTCATACAGAGAATCACCCTGGATGACCAGGCGGTCCAGTTCCGCGGTGGCCGGTAAGCCGGGCCGGCTGTGGAATTGCAGGCCGATTTTACCCTGAACCCTAATGGCCTGCTGCCGGGCCAGGGCCTGGCGGCAGCGAGCCAGGAGGCCTTCCGCCCGGTTTTCAGAACCGAAGACGGCTGCCAGCCACCCCGCCGCTGCGTCCGGCTCCAGGATACCTCCTGGTTCCCCAGGCGGCAATAAACCCTGGTGCCGGAAAAAAGTATACTGGCTCAAACCATAGGGTACGTCTTCCTCCCCGGCAGGCCTTCCCCGGCTGCTGATCTCATTGGGTAACCCCAGGGCCCTGGCGGTGAGGATAACTGCCTCCAGGCCGGTGATCGGCTGCTCCGGCCGTAAGGTACCGCCCGGATAACCCTGGATCAGCCCCTGCTGCCAGAGAGCCTGGAGGGCCGGGGCATACCAGCTGCCCGGCGGCACATCCCCGGGCAGGTCGCCGGCTTCGTCTGCACCCTTGATCCCGGCGGCGGCGGCCAGCATGACGGCAAAACCGCCCCGGGTCAGCTCCGCCGCCCGGGCCCTGGCCGGCGGCAGCAGGGAGAGCAGTTCGCTGGCAGAAGGATCGGCCCAGGCCGTGCCCCAGGGTAAAAACATGAGGAATAGAATCAACCCTGTCAAACTTGCCTTGCGCATCTTTCTCCTCCCCCGAAATGAGATGGGTGTATAGATCGTACTTTTATTCCATTATATGGATATTATAGCATAATATGCCGTATACAACCACCAAAAAAGCAGGCTTCTTGCCATCGATGCCTGCTTTTTTACAACTCCAGGTTCTAAGATATTCCGCTTTTCCCTAGCTTAGCTGGCGGGGATAGTCGGCAAAGAGGCTCCGGGCCTCGGCAAAGGTGGTATCCGGCGCCGGGAGGATCAGGTCGGATTCCACTAATTCCGTATCGGGGATGCGGCTGCCGCGGCCGCGGATCAAGGCTAGAACTTCATGGAAGTTGCTTTCGTATTCCTGCTGGTTACCTGCCGCCAGGGCGTCCAGGAGGCTGTCGTCCAGGCGATCCAGGTCGGTCAGGGCCTGGCCCTCCAGCCGGTACTGCCCCTCGGTAAGGATGCGGATAATCAAGCTTTACCCACCTCTTTCTTTAGACGTTCCAAATCGGCCTGGACCTGGCTACCAACGCCGGCTTTTTTCAACTCCGCCTCCAGGGGGTCGCCGGTCTCCAGGGCGTCGTCCAGGACGCCGGAGTTCACCAGTTCGTCAATGGCTGCCGCCCTGGCACGCATATTCTCCGTCTTTTCCTCCGCCCGCTGGACGGCCAGGGAGACGTCGGCCAGTTCCTCAGAGAGGCCGGTGGCTGCTTCGCCGATCTTCACCTGGGCCTGGGCGGCGGAATACTGGGCCTTGAGAACTTCCTTCTTGGTCCGAAAGGCCTCGACCTTGGCCTGAAGCTTGGCCTCCACGGCCGCCAGCTTTTCTTGTTCAGCTTCTAACCCCTTTACCTGTTCGGCCAGGCCATCCAGCTGCTGCTGGATAGTGGCTTTGCGTTCCAGGGCCGTAGTGGCCAGGTCTTCCCGCCCTATTTGCAAGGCCTGGCGCGCCTGATCCTCAAGCTTCTGCAGGTTATCCTTGAGTTTTACGGCCTGCAGCTCCAGGCGTTTCTTCGAGGCGACTACATCCGCCAGGTTACGTTTGACGTTCTGCAACATTTCCAGTTGCCGCTGGTAGGAATAATCCAGGGTCTCCTGGGGGTTCTCCGCCTGGTCCAGCACCTTGTTCATTTTGGCTTTAAAGATAGTCGACATGCGCGAGAGGATACCCATACCTATACACTCCTTTTCCATATTTTAACGTACCCTTTATAAACCGCTTCCATTAAACCGGGCAGCCCCATAAAGGGTACCAGCGGCTGTAATCCTTTTCCCAGGGCAGTTCTTTCTCTATAAGGGCGGCCAGGCGCATCTCCTGGGCGTTATCGCGTTCCTTATCCTTGCCGTTCAGGGGTATAAAGGGATAAAAGGCCCCCCGTTTATAGTTAAAGATCAGGTATAAAACCTGATCAGCCTTGACCAAGCGGAAAACTGCCGCCAAGAGGCGCTCCCCGGCCCCCTGCTCCGTCAGGTTCTGGCCGGCCATGTGGGCCAGGGCTACCAGGTCCTCCCAGTCCGGATCGGTAAAAATAAGCCACTGGTAACCATACTCGTCCTTTTTCGTCTCCACTTGACTCTGCATCTCCCGGGCCGCCAGGGTTACCAGTTCCCCCGTCTCCTCCTGGGCTTCAGTAAAAAGGCTGTCTTCCGCCGGCCGCAGAGCCACCCCGGACCGGCCGCCGGGATGCCAGCCCAGCTCGCTTTCCAGGGTGACAATGGCCGTGCTCAGGGCAAAGAGGGGTTCCGTCTTGGCCGGGGGCACCCGGGTACGCCCCAGGATGGCATCCAGGAAGCTCACCGCCGGTCCTCCATCTCCTGCTCCAGTTTCCGCAGGTAGGCCAGGCGCCGCTCCAGGGACGGGTGGGTCGAGAAGAGTTCCATGAGGCTGTTGCTATTTAACGCCGGAATGATGAAAAAGGCGTTAAAGGCCTCGGCCTGGCGCAAGTCGCGGTTGGGGATGCGGGCCATGCTGCCGCTGATTTTCACCAGGGCGGAGGCCAGCTGCCCCGGCGAGCCGGTGAGGATAGCCGAACCCCGGTCGGCGGCAAACTCCCGGTAACGGGATAGGGCGCGAATCAGGAAGTAGCTCAACAGCCAGACGACCAGGGAGGCCAGGTAAACCAGCATAACGTTATTGCGCTCATCCCGGTCACGGCCGCCGCCGAAGCCGCCGCCCCAGAAGAAAAAGTTCTGGACGATAAAAGAGGCCACGGTGGCAAAAAAGCTGGCCAGGGTCAGGACCGTCATATCCCGGTTTTTAACGTGGGTCAACTCATGGCCGAGAACGGCCTCCAGCTCGGAGGGTGTGAGGCGTTCCATGAGGCCCGTGGTCACGGCCACCACGGCGTTGGCCGGGTTACGGCCGGTGGCAAAGGCATTGGGCATAGGGGTAGGGACAATGGCTACCCTGGGCTTGGGCAGGTCCGCCAGGGCCGCCAGCCGCTCCACCAGGGCGTGAAGTTCCGGCGCCTCCCGGGGTGATACCTCCTTCGCCCCCATGGACCAGAGGACCATCCGGTCGGAGAAATAATACTGGACACCCAGCATAATAGCGACAAAAACAATCATCCCGGTGTAACTAACGCCGGCCTGCCATAAAACGGCCAGGAAAAAGAGATACAAGGCCGCCAGCAGGAACATGGTCAAAAACATCCGCGCCGTTAAACCGGCATCACCGCCTAATTGACGTCGCATAGCCAACCTCCCCCGGGCAAGAAGCGTAATAAGATAATCGAATCTACCCCTTTAGCTCCTCCCGCATGCGATGATATTCTTCAGTTGTAATTTCACCCTTTGCGTATCGCTCCTTGATAATTTCCACAGGATCGGGGTGCCTGAGGGTCTGTTGGCCGCCGCGGTGGTTAAAAAGGCTTACCAGGCCATATACCGCCAGGACGAAGATGCCAAGCAGCAGCACCCACCAGAGAAGCATCCCCAGGCCCATACCCCAGTTGTAATAACCCCACATCATATATCATACCCTCCCTAACCATATTTGGCAAGTTCCACCGTACAGGTCCCGGCCCAAGGCTACAAAAATCGATGTAACCTTTGTGCTCCAGAGGCTTCGGCCTGGCAGGATCCATCATACCCCCGACCTGTATATCTTTCTGGGTAGATTTTACTTTAGCTCCACCTGTATTGTCAAGGAACTTCACAAAAACTTCACACATAGTATAACCCGCCGGACTAAATTTTTCTCGCCCGGTTTCTGTACATACATAAAAGTACCCTTGCCGGGGGATATTTTATAAGGGATTAAAAAATTTATGGAGGTGCTGGTACGCCTATGCCGAAAATAAGTTGTAGCGTCAATAACTGTCATTACTGGTCCAGCGGCAACGTCTGCGACGCCTCGCAGATTCTCGTTACCTCGGATTCCATGAGCAAATCTCAGGCCCAGAATGTTGATGCCCCCATGTCGGGGAGCATCTCGCCCACACCCGTAAATTCTGCGGCCGAAACCTGCTGCAAAACCTTTGTCGCCAAGGGTTCGGCCCAGAGGACCAGTGACGGCGTAACCCGCAAGTAGTTCCAGGCCAAGATTTTACCAAGCTCAATTCAGCCAGCGGCAGGAAATTCCTGCCGTTTTTATTTTGGCGGTGCATATATTTTTAAGGAGCCCCTTATGGAGGGGCTGACATGGCGAACCCACCACCACAAAGGAAAGAAGGGCAGAAACTGTGACGGGATTTAAGCCAGCCTTAAAGCCGCCGGCCCTGCCAAAGGGTGCCACCGTGGGCATCGTAGCCCCGGCCAGCCCCCTGCCCGACCAGGAGTATCTGGAACGGGGCCTGGCGTTCTGGCGCCGGCGGGGCTACCGGGTGCGCCTCGGGAGCCACATAAACGCAGCTACCGGTTACCTGGCCGCCGGCGACGACCAGCGCCTGGCCGACCTGCACCGAATGTTCTGCGACCCGGAGGTGCAAGCCGTTGTTTGCCTCCGGGGGGGGTACGGCAGCCTCCGGCTGCTGGCCGATTTGGACTACGAACTCATCGCCGCCCATCCGAAAATCCTGGTGGGCTACAGCGACATTACCGCCCTGCACCTGGCCATTAATAAAAAGACCGGCCTGGTAACCTTCCACGGCCCCATGATCTACCCCGAGCTAGGCAGTCAATCACCTTCGCCCTATACGGTAAAATCCCTGTTCTGCACTCTGGAGGCAACGGTTCCCCCCGACCCTATCTCCCCGGCATCAAACCTGCCGCCAGCAGTAACCATCAATCCGGGCCGGGCCCAGGGGATCGTCATCGGCGGCAACCTTTCCCTGGTGGTGGCCACCCTGGGAACGCCCTCTGAGATTGATACCCGGGGCAAGATCCTCTTCCTGGAGGAGGTCAACGAAGCCCCCTACCGCCTGGACCGAATGCTGACCCAGCTACACCTGGCCGGCAAGCTGGCGGAGGCGGCCGGTATTGTCTTTGGTTTTGCCGGGGAAGCAACCGCATTGGGGGTAATCACCGCCAGGTTGCAACTTACGGGCCGACCCTGCTTCTATGGCCTACCAGCAGGTCATATCAATCCTCAGGTCACCCTGCCCTTGGGTATTCACGCCTGGCTGGATGCGGAAGCCTGTACCCTTACCTACCTGGAAGCGGCAACGGCGCCGGCCTGAAGCCGGCGCCGCCCTTCAGGGCAGGAAATGTCCCATCAGCGACAAGAAAACCATCACCCCGAAAACAGCTATGATCATGACAATGGCGGTGCTCCTGGTCATCTTTTCCCCTCCCGACCGGCATCGCTAACATATTATTCGCAGCTTCTATATTTTAAGACGCCGCCGGGAGGTGAAAAGTTCCCGATTTCGAGGGGTAGCATAAGTTTTTTTTAGAAGGCAACGGCCATTTTGCATGGCTGGCGGTACAGGCTCCAGGCTCCGGTGGTTCTCGGCGAGCAAACTTAGCGCTCAGCCTTCCTCGGCGGCGGGGGTGGCTCGACTTTATCTCTTTGATCAGTCATGACGGGGCATGCTAC
Source organism: Moorella naiadis (nom. illeg.) (assembly GCF_051020825.1). Lineage (NCBI taxonomy): Bacteria > Bacillati > Bacillota > Clostridia > Neomoorellales > Neomoorellaceae > Neomoorella > Moorella naiadis (nom. illeg.). The sequence continues at coordinate 24,589 of NZ_JAXGFQ010000019.1, read as the reverse complement.
TCCTCGTTCCTTAAGCCACGCTACGATCCCCATCCCGTTCACCGCCGCCTCGCTGCGGCTTCGCTTAGTTTGCTTTACGCCTCGAACCAAGTCGCCCTCTGCCTGTACCCGCCAGCCCCTGCCTTTACCTGTATATTCATCCTTCGTAGCGGGGGCGTCAACCCCCCTGAGGGACTCCTTGCGATAGGTGGTGACTCTAAGAGCCTAGAATAGCCCCCGCCAGGGCGTAGTAGCCGGCTGCCGCTGCCCAGAGCTGTTCCAGCTCAATATATTCATCCACCACATGGGCCTGGTCCTCCCGGGAGGGGCCGAAACCGATAGTCGGCACCCCGGCCTCGCCGGCGTAAAAACTGCCGTTGGTGCAGAAGGAGTAATGGCTTAGGGCCGGCTCCAGGCCCGCGGCCGCCAGGCCCCGTCGGGCCTGCTGGACCAGTTCATGGTCGTCCGGCAGCAGCCAGGCGGGGTAAAAGCGCTCGCTGGTGATGGTGTCACCGGTGTAGCATTTCCCCTCGCCCAGGGCAAAAGATGCTTCCCCTTGAAAACCGGGGTAGGTAGCTGCCACTTCTTGAAGAACGCCTTTAATAGGCGCCAGCACGCTCGCCCTTGTCTCCCCCACCAGCAAGCGCCGGTCAAAGGTCACCCGGCAGCCGTCAGGTACTACCGAGGCCCCGGGGTAAGGTGAAGAGATAATATCCGTCAGTTCCATAATGCCTTGTCCCAGTACCGGGTGCACGGGCGGTTCCAGCCGTCGCAACCGGGAGATGACCTCAACCATCTGGTAAACGGCGTTATTCCCCGCGCCGGGATTAGAAGAATGGGCCGGCCGGCCCCGGGTGGTGATGACGATCTCCGCCCGGCCCCGCTGGCCGCGCTTGATTTTCAGTTCCGAAGCCTCACCCAGGATCACATAATCCGGCCGGACGGCCTGAAAAACCTCCCGGGCCGCTACCCCTTCGAAGCATTCCTCGTAGACGGTGCCGACCACCGCCAGGCTGCCGGCAAAATTGCGCCCCTGGTCCTGGGCGAAAAAACCGGCAGCGGCCACCATGGCCGCCAGGGCGCCCTTCATGTCGGAAGCGCCGCGGCCATAGAGCCTGCCGTCCTGCACCTCGCCGCCGATGGGATCATGACGCCAGCCTTCCCCCGTGGCTGCCACAGTATCCATGTGACCGTCAAAGAGCAGGCAGGGACCTGACCGCCGCCCGCGAATGATACCGATAACATTCCCCAGGCCGTCGATCCGGGCCTCGTCGTACCCCAGCTCATGCATTCGCTCACGGACGGCCCAGGCCACCCCTTTTTCTTTGCCGGAAAGGCTGGGTATCCTTAGTAACTGCCGCGTCAGTTCCAGCACCTCCCGGCGCCTGGCTTCTGTCAGCATGATTAAATCCACCTCGGTTTATTAATTTATATTCCCGGTTTCCGGCTTCATTATAGTATCACTTAATAGTTGGCGGCAAGGTTTAGCCATATGGCGCTTTTATATTGTTCTGGGTGACGGGCAATGTACACGAGGACAAAGAAAAAGAGGGTGGAGCTCGCCAGGAACCCCACCCCATTTTCTACCAGCTACTCACCCTTTGAAGGAAAGGCCAGGGCCGAAGCCAGGAAAATAATGATGAAAGGAATTAGGCCCAAAATAACGCCTGTACCTGTATGACCGGCGCCGAAACCGGCCAGTTTCGCACCGTAGAAGCCGGTGGACAGGAGCAGGCCTACAATCAGCCCCCCCAGGCCGCCGATCCACATCAGGGCCAGGCCCAGGGTGGGCGACTTGACGGTGCTGATATCTTCGGGGTCCATAACATCCGTCCAGATCAGGTCCCATTTCCTAATCCGAGGATAAAGGAGCAGGATTAATGGAGGCCCCAGAAAGATGGGGACAATAACATTATTCAGGGTAATAATCGTACCCAGGACGGCAAAGGGAAACATTCCCAGGACCTCCAGGCCCCAGGCGATGATCATGGCGCAGGTGGCCCCGCTCAAAATAACGGCCAGAACATACTGGAAAAAGTCGCCGCCGGATTTAATGGTGGGCTCCTTTTTCAGGGCCTGCCAGATCTTGTAAATCACATAGCCTTCAAAAAGGTTGCCGAAAAAGCCAAAAAAGCTGCCGGGACCCAGGGTACCGAAAAAGTCGCCGATCAGGTTGCCGATGGCCACGCCCCAGGCACCGGCGGGTCCGAAGAAAATAGGAAAGGTGGTAGCGATAATCTGCGCAGGACGAAATTCGGTTATACCCGGGATAATCGGGATACCCTTAAAAGGGATTAAAAGGGCGGCAAAAATTGCTGCAGTGAGAGCGGTCATGGTGATCATCCGGGTGTTCTTCCACATGGTCCATAGCTCTTTCAATCCTTTCTCCCCCTTCCGGAAAATTTTCCGCCGGCTTATCCGCCAGCAACCAACTAAGTAAGCATCACCTCCTCGTGTATTTATGCAGCATCACCTCCTTTTATTTTATTAAACCGCTTATTGCCGTGAGACCGATTATTTTAGCCCAGGCGTTAAAGATGGTTAGAACCACGAAAAAGACCAGAAAAAGGGTATCAACCGTCTGCCATTTTAACTGCAGGTAAAAGGTCCTCCGGGTAGAGTTGCCGAAACCCTTGCTTTCCAGGGCCATAGCCAAACTATCGGTATTGCGGATTGATGAGAGAAAAATAGGCACCAGCAGGGGTACATATTTTTTAATCTTTTCCAGGAAGGAGCCGGAGTCAATATCCAGCCCCCGGGACCGCATGGCCTGGGAGACTGTGGTCCCGGCGCCCACAAAGGTGGGTACCAGCCGCAGGGCGGTGGAAAAGACAAAGGCTACGGCAAAGGGTAGGCCCAGCTTGATTAGACCCTGGGTAATCTCCTCATTTTTGGTAGTAGACAGGAAAATCAGCCCGGCGATAATCATGGCGTCGATTTTGAGGCCGGTGGCCAGGCCGTACATAACCGATTCCCGGGTCACGCGCCAAAACAGAGGCGTTGTACCTTTCGCAAAAACAAACCACATCAACGAGGAGAAAAAGAAGATTAAAACCAGGATGGTTTTAATGCGGGCGATATTTCCCAAGGACCGGGCCAGCACACCGTAGATTAGAATCAGCAACGTCGCTCCCGCAACCCACAGGGGGTGGTCATTGAGCAAGGGTATAGCAAAGGTGCAGACTAAAATCAAGATTTTAGCCCGGGGGTCCAGCCGGTGGATAATGGTATCCTTATCCAGGTATAAATAGAGGTTCACTCTGTTCCCCCCTCGCATCCTTCCAGGCAGGCCATTATTTCCCCCACACTGAGGCAGGTAGCCCCCAGGCGGTTGCTAAAACGCACGATCTGGGGCGGCTTGAGGAAGGCGGCTTCCAGTTCTTCTTCCCGGCCAAAAACTTCCCGTGCCGTCCCATCCATAGCCACCCGGCCGTCCTTAACAACGACCACCCTGTGGGCATATTCGGCCGTCACCCACATGCTGTGGGTGACCATAATTATAGTATGACCCATTTCATTGAGCCGCCGGACCAACTCCATCATGCCCCGTTGCTCTTTATAATCCAGGCCAGTCGTCGGTTCATCCAAGATGATCACCTGAGGCTTGGCGGCCAGAATCGAGGCTACGGCCACCCGCTGCCGCTGGCCTTTAGTCAAGGAAAAGGGATCTTCCTCTTCCAGGCCCGCCAGTTCCACGGCCTGCAGGGCGTCCTTGACCCGCTCCTCGATCTCATCCGGAGGTACACCGTAGAGTTTGGGGCCGTAGGCCACTTCTTCTTTTACAGTCCCGGCAAAAATCTGGTGATCCGGGTTCTGGAAGACATACCCCACCACGCGGCCGAACTTATCGATGCTTTCGGCGCGCGTATCCATCCCGGCTACCACCACTTCCCCGGCTGTCGGTCGGAGCAGGCCGTTGAAGTGCTTGACCAGGGTGGTTTTGCCGCTGCCGTTCTGCCCCAGGATGGCTACGAACTCCCCCCGACGGATAGTGAGATCTATACCCTTCAGGGCTTCAAAATCGTTATCATAGCTATGGCGTAAGCCCTTGACTTCAATAATGGGTTCGCCGTATTTCCCCTCCCAGGCTGCCTGCTGGGCCGCAACTATGGACCGGTAACGCTCCCGTTTCAGGGTTAACCCCGCCCGCCGCCACGCCTCCAGGCCTTCTTCTACCGTCAGAGGCAGTTCCTTGAAACCAAGCCGGCCGAAGAGTTCGGCCATATCCAGGGGTTTTACCGCACAATCGGCCAGGAGCGCGCTCCGGCTCAGTATCTCCCTTGGCGTGCCCTGGGCCAGGATAGTCCCTTCCTTCATGAGGATAATACGGTCGGCCTCCAGGGCCTCCTCCACCTCATGCTCGACAATGACCATGGTCATGCGCTTTTCCTGCCGCAGGTTACCGGCGATGCTGAAAACCTCATACTTACCCACAGGATCGAGATCGGTCGTCGGCTCGTCCATACAAATAATCTCCGGTTGAATAGAAAGAACCGAGGCTATGGCCAGGCGCTGTTTCTGGCCCCCGGAAAGGTTAGCCGGTTGTCGTTTTTCAAATCCCGTCAGGCGGACCTGCTCCAGGGCCTCCCGCACCCGTTCCCTGATTTCCTCCGGAGGAACATTGAAATTCTCCGGGCCAAAGGCGACCTCCAGTTCTACGCTGGTGGAGAAGAGCTGGGTTTCGAAATCCTGGAATACTAGGACCACCGTCCGGGCAAAGTGGCTGACCTTATGCCCCGCCGTCGGCACACCCTTAATCTTCACCTCGCCTTTAAAGGCGCCTTTTTTTAAATTGGGCACCAGGCCGTTCAAAGCCAGACACAGGGTGGACTTGCCGGCCCCGCTGTGGCCCATAATGACGATAAATTCGCCGGGGCTAATATCAAGGTCAATCCCCTTCAGGGCCGGTTGGGTACCGCCTTTAAAGGTAAATTCCAGGTTACGGATTTCAATAAGGCTCATCTTAGATACCTCTTTCAGGAGCGTCACCTACTCGTGGCGCCAGCTGGCCAAGTAGCGTTCCTGTTCGTCCGTCAGGGTATCGATCTCCACCCCCAGGGAGCGCAGGCGCAGGGAAGCCACCCGGCGGTCGATTTCCGCGGTCACGGGAAGGACCCTGGCGGGCAGCTTGCCGGCGTTTTTCAGCAGGTAGTCCAATGAGAGGGCTTGAAGGGCGAAGGTGAGGTCCATGATCTCCGCCGGGTGACCGTCGGCGGCGGCGATATTCACCAGGCGCCCCTCGGCCAGAAGGTAGATGCGCCGGCCGTCTTCCAGGAGAAACTCCTCGATATTGCGGCGGGCCACCCGGCGGCTCCTGGCCATGGCCATCAGTTCCGGTTTATTTATTTCCACATCAAAATGACCGGCGTTAGCGAGGATTGCCCCGTCCTTCATCACGGCGTAGTGCTCGCCGCGGATGACATCCTTACAGCCGGTAACGGTGATAAAGAAATCCCCGTACCTGGACGCTTCCCCCATGGGCATGACCTGGAAACCGTCCATAAGGGCCTCGTTGGCGGCAATGGGGTTGACCTCGGTGACAATCACCCGAGCGCCCAGGCCCTTGGCCCGCATGGCTACCCCCTTGCCGCACCAGCCGTAGCCGGCCACGACCACGGTTTTGCCGCAGACCGTCAGGTTGGTGTTGCGCATGATCCCGTCCCAGGTGGATTGGCCGGTGCCGTAGCGGTTGTCAAAGAGGTGCTTGCAGTCACCGTTATTGACGGCGATCATGGGGAAGGCCAGGGCGCCCTCGCCTTCCATGGCCTGCAGGCGCAGAATGCCGGTAGTCGTCTCCTCGGCGCCGCCGATGACCTCCGGCAGGAGTTCCCGCCGGCCGGTATGGAGGAGGTGGACCAGGTCGCCACCGTCATCGATAACCAAATGGGGCCTGGTGTCCAGGACTTTGTTCAGGAAGGAGTTGTACTCTTCCGCCGTACAGCCGTGGCGGGCGTAAACGGTAACCCCCTGGCTGGCCAGCCCGGCGCACACGTCGTCCTGGGTGGAGAGGGGGTTGGAACCGCAGATGGCTACTTCCGCTCCCCCGGCCTTGATGACCAGGGCCAGGTAGGCGGTCTTGGCCTCCAGGTGCAGACAAATAGCCACCTGCTTGCCGGCAAAGGGACGGCGCTCCTCGAAGTCCCTACGAATTTCGTTTAAGATAGGCATGTTGTTGCGGACCCAATCGATCTTCAACCGGCCTTCAGGGGCCAGGTTGGGATCGCGAATAATTGATGCTGGCATCAGCGTTTCCTCCTTAAACTTTACACCTCAATCTTACCGGCGGCGAGGCTGCAGCGGCAGTTTCGCTGCCGGGGAATACCGGGTATAGTCTGCATAATAAGGTCGCGCAAATTTTTGCCATTCTTGTCCATGATCTCCAGGACTTCTTCATGGCTTAAAGGAGTGGCGGAGATGCCGGCTGCCATGTTGGTGACCATGGCGATGAGGCCGTAGCAGAGCCCTACCTCATGGGCCAGCACCACCTCGGGAACGTTAGTCATGCCCACCAGATCGCCACCCAGTTGCCGGATCATCCGGATCTCGGCCGGGGTTTCAAAACGCGGCCCTTCGGTGCAGGCGTAAACACCGCTGGTGTGAGCCTTGATGCCCAGGCGGGCGGCTGTATCTACCAGGACCTGGCCTAGCTCCGGGCAATAGGGGGTCGTGAAGTCGGTATGGACTACCCCCGTCTCGCCCCCTTCGAAAAAGGTATAAGTACGGGTTTTGGTAAAGTCCAAGAAGTCGTTGACAATAACAAAATCCCCCGGCCGGAATTCTGGATTGGTGGAACCCACCGCGGCCGTGGCCAGGACCCGTTCTACTTTTAGCATTTTCAAGGCCCAGATGTTGGCCCGGTAATTCACCCTGTGGGGCGGCACGGTGTGCTTATCCCCGTGACGGGGCATGAAGCCTATCTCCTCGCCCTGGTAGGTGCCAACCTTGAGGACGGCCGCACCATAGGGCGTTTCCACCATCTCTTCGTGGATGTTGGTCAGGATGTCGGGGTCGTAAACCCCTGAACCGCCGATAATAGCTATCCGCAATGTTCACTCCTCCATCCGGCCGTGGGCCTTCCCGGGCCCATATTTTATAATTAAATTAAAACCCCTTTGTCAGTGGAACTACGCCGTTCCTAAACAAGGGGCTCCATTACCATAAAATACCGTTGCTGTTTAAGAACTTTAAGATGTGACAGTTATATTTTAACATGGATAAATATTGAAGTCAAGATTGGCGTCCCCTGCGGCCGGCGAGATTACATAACAGCGACTGCCGGCCACAGGGGAAACTGTTTTTATTGTTTCAAGCGATAGAGTTTCTCCAGGTTCTCGGGCTCGAGGTAATGGGGACCACCCAGGGCCTGGCTGGCCAGGACGATGCCGGCGTAGTGTTCCACCGATTCCATACGGTAGAGGGCGGCCCAGATGTCCTGGCCCAGGGTCAGGACACCGTGGTTGCTGAGCAAAAAGGCGTCATGGCCCTGCCAGTAGGGGGCAAACTGGTCCACCAGCTCCGTGGTGGAAGGCGTCCCGTAGGGAACCAGGGCCACCTCCCCCACCATGACCACCATTTCCGGCATAGCCGTTATAGGCAGCTCCTTCCGGGCCACGGCAAAGGTGGTGGCGAAACGGGGATGGGCGTGAACGGCGGCCTGAATGTCCGGCCGCGCCCGGTAGGCCGCCAGGTGCATCTTCAACTCCGACGAAGGCTTCTGCTTACCCTCCAGGACGTTACCGTCCAGGTCCACGATCACCAGCTCGTCTGCCTGCAGGAAACCCTTGCTCACCCCGGTGGGGGTGGTGAGAATCCGATCGCCCGGCAAGCGAATGCTGATATTACCCTCATTACCATTGACCATGCCCCTCTGGTAGAGGCGCCGGCCTGCTTCCACGATTTGTTCTTTAAAGGTTGCTAACAATGTTTGTGTCACCTGCTTTCGCCGGTTAAAACCCGGGCGATATTTTGTTTATAGGGCGGCCGGATAACTCCTTTTTCTGTGATTATGGCGGTAACGTAGCGATAGGGAGTCACATCAAAGGCCGGGTTGAAAATACCAATCCCCTCCGGAGCCGTGGGCCGCAGGCCGAAGTGGCTGACCTCGTCCGGATCCCGCTCTTCAATGGGGATCTGGTCGCCGCCGGCCAGGCTCAAATCAAAGGTCGACGCCGGCGCTGCCACGTAAAAGGGAATGCCGTGTTCCCGGGCGAGGATGGCCACGCCGTAGGTGCCGATTTTGTTGGCCACATCGCCGTTGGCGGTGATACGGTCGGCGCCGACGATGACCGCCTGGACCCAGCCGTGGGCCATGACGGTGGCGGCCATGTTGTCAGTGATCAGGGTCACCGGGATGCCAGCCTGGTGCAGTTCCCAGCTGGTCAGGCGAGCTCCCTGAAGGAGGGGCCTGGTCTCGTCGGCAAAGACCTGCAACACCTTGCCCCGGGCGGCCAGGGTATAGATGGGGGCCAGGGCCGTACCGTACCGGGCAGTGGCCAGGGTGCCGGCGTTACAGTGGGTCAGTACGGCATCAGCGTCGGTTAAAAGGGTGGCACCGTTCTCCCCGATGGCCCGGCACATGGCCTCATCTTCATCCCGAATGGCCAGGGCCTCTTTAAGGACCAGCTCTTTCAGGGCTGTCACGTCTTCGGTGGTCGCTGCAGCCACCGCCTGCCGCACCCGCTTTAAGGCCCAGAAGAGGTTTACCGCCGTCGGCCGGGAAGAGGCCAGGTAATCGGCAGCCTTTTGTACCTCGGCCTCAAAGCCGGCCTTATCCCTGGCGTCAGAGTCCTTCACAGCCAGGTATAACCCCAGGGCCGCAGCAATGCCAATGGCCGGCGCTCCCCGGACCTTTAGCTTTTTAATGGCGTCCCACATCTCCGCCACTGTTTGCGGGTGGATAACTACCAGTTCTCCAGGCAAGCGGGTCTGGTCGATCATCTCCACCTGGCCGTCCCGCCAGCTGATAGGGGCAATGGGTTCATGCATTTAGGATACCTTCCCCGCCAGGGCCTTGATTTTACCTATAATCTCCTCCAGGCCGGTTCCCAGGACCAGGATGAGGCGTTCCAGGTTGATACGGTCGGGGATGGCAATCACATCGGGCAGTTCCCGGCAACCGGTCAGGGTGCGGCGCAGGTCGGCGTAAAAGTCGGCGTCCGTCTGGCGGTAGTCGGGCGGTACCGGCATGCTGGCCACTTTCAAGCCCAGGTCGGCACAGGCACGGCGGACCCGGTCGTTGTTACGCAGGTTGATCACGCACCGGGCGGCCGGGAAAAACTCCCGCACGGCCAGCAGGGTGCCACCCATGTAGTGGGAGCAGCCCATCTCCGGTTCGCCCAGGGTGGCTACCCGGCCTTTATAGCGCAAGAGGCGCCCAGGGATACCGGCAACGTCCTGCAGTTCCCTGGCCTCCGGCAGGCAGTAAGCCAGGTTGGCACCGATCTCGGGAATCAGGGCGACGATATTGGCTTCCTGGAGCTCCTTGACGGCCTGTCCCAGCTCCCGGCAAAGGTTGACCTGGGCGGGGGTGCGGGTGTCGTTCTTCAGAGCCAGGGCGTTAAAGAAGACCTCCCAGAAGCGGTCGACGGCCGGCGGCAGGAGTTCCTGCTCCGTCCCGTCCGCTTCCACCCAGACGCGCCCTGCCGCCGCCGGCACTACCTGCCCGATGACCTCTGCTTCCACGCCGGCTGCCTGGAAAGCCGCCAGCATCGCTTCCGCCTTTGCCGGGTCGCAGGTGAGGACCAGGGTTCCCTCGCTGATAACTTCATAGGGATTAAGGCCGAAGCACTGGCAAATAGCCCGGACGTCGGCCGGCACCGGTACCCTGGCGCGCTCGATGCGCAATCCCACGCCGGCAGCCTCGGCTACCTCCCACAAACCCCGGGCCAGGCCTCCCTCAGTGGCGTCGTGCATAGCGTGGACACCGCCAACCTTTACTGCTATGCCGGCTTCAGCTACTACGGACATTTCCCGCAGGCGCTTTTTACCCCGTTCTACCAGTTCCGGGGCGATGCCGGCCGCCAGGAGTTTCTCCCCCAGCTCACAGGCCACGAGGGCGGTGGCTTCGATGGCGGTCCCCTTGGTAATGATCACAGTATCGCCGACCTGTGCCCCGGCCGGGGTCACCACCTCCCGGCCCGTACCCCAGACGGTAATCCCGCCGATAGTCGGGATGGTGACGGCGCCGTAAAAGCCGGTATGGCCGCCGACAATGGTGATGCCCAGCTCCCGGGCATAAGTACTGATGCTGCGGACCAGGGCGGCGATATAGTCCTCAGAGGTGCCCGGCGGCAGTAAAAGCGAGTAGGTCATAAAACGCGGCTTGATTCCCATGACGGCCACGTCGCTGGCGCCGATGTGGACGGTAATCCAGCCGAAGTCGTCGGGGGAAGTCGTCGGCCCCGGGAAAATGGGATCCTCGGCGATGGCCAAGTATTCATCGCCAACTTTAAGTACCGCCGCGTCCACGCCCATGCGCGGCCCGACCACCACTTCAGGCGTCTCCGCTCCCGTGCAAGGCAAGATCGCCCGCCGGAAGAAATCGTCGTTTACTTTACCGATCATGGCTAATCCTGCTACAAACCTCCCTATTAGCACAGCAAAAATCTGTAAAAGAATTCACCACTTATACATCACCGTATACCTATCCTGTCTGAGCGACTAGCCCGGATGATTAAAAACCAGACAGCAAGTAGCGGTGCCCACAGCCGCAGGTCGCAGCCGGGCGGTTATGACCTGCCGGCCGGCGGGAACCCGGCCAGCCAGTTGCGGCCGAAGGCCAGGAAAACGCCCACCATCAGGCCCAGGATCAAGGCCACAGCTACATTGAGGGCCAAGCGAGGTCTTACCTGCATGGGTTCACTGAAACCATCGACGATCTTGGCCGGCTGCATGGCTGCCAGCTTATCCTGCAGGGTAAGATATTGCTGCATTAAACCTACCTTCTCCTGGGCCTGAAAGTCCTGCATCTGGGCGAGCTGCAAGGCGTAGATCTTTTGCTCGATTGCGCTCAAAGGGGCTTTCTGTAGACTGGCGATTAAGTCGTCAAACTTACCCTTATCTGTTTCGGATTGTTGCAGGTCAGTGGTTATTCTATGTAGATCTTCCTCCAGGGTCGCCCGGCGTTCTTTATAAATTTGGTTACGCTTGTCAATAAAAAGGGCCACTATCTTATCGGCCACCTTTGTTAGCTGGGCCGGGTCGCGGCCCTCCAGGGAAAACTGCAGGTAATCGGTATCCTTGACCGGCTGTCCGGTGGCCTTAAAAGTCAGGGGGTCGGCCTGGACGGCCAGCTGGTTCAGGGCCGCGGTTAACAGCGCCCGGCTCTCTAGTATCTCTTTGCCTTCACTCTGCACGGACTGCTTATTATCTAACCGCTCCATCTGTATCAGGGCCTCCACCCGGTAAACCCTGGGCAGCGCCAGGCTCGCCAGGACGGCAGCCACCGCGGCAATCAAAGTAACAACAGCAATCAGCACCCGCTGGCGCCAGAGAACTAATAAGAGCTCCCGCAGATCTATTTCGTCGTCATATAGCGGTGCTGTTTCGGCAGGTGGAACATTCATGGAAATGTTGTTTACTCCCTTCTACTAAATATACCAGCGTTACCCAATGACTTCTATTCGACACAACTCGGCAAGTTCCTTTTTCCCATGCGGTTAATGTCCCAAAAATATAAAAAGGCAAGGCCAGGACCTTGCCCAGTGCATTCATCGACTATAAAGCGCAATTATACCACCTCTACATTTAAGGAGATAAAGGTGGTGCTTTCTAATTTAAGGTAAAACCAGGATTTCGCCGGTATCATTTTTTATTTGAATGGTGGTCATTCCACCGGTTTTAGCCAGAGATGGCGTACCGGCTATTATTCCCCGGCTCCGCTGCCGCACTCGCTCTGCCTCTGCCAACCTATTAGATAAACTGTCGAGTTTATGCAGGCACAATAAATGATCGCCACCCTCCAGCTCGATCCTTGTATGAAATTCATGATCATCGATCGCGTCCCATGTTATTACCTTTTCCCTAACGACGTAGCCTGTACTTCCTGCATCACGACCACTGGGCTTACGTACACGTAGGGGAACAATAGTCATGTTGGGTCCAAAGATCAGAGGGATAGCCTTACGACTCCTATCGTCCGACCACGCTGCCGACTTTTGTTTGAAGTCAACTCCAATATATGATGCAATATGTCTAAGTAACGTCTTTGTACGGTAACGCTCTATGATCTTCCGCCCATCGTCCATCCATACCTGGGTATAATTGCCGCCGTCGTCGGCATACACCGGCACTAAACAACATAAATGAGGCAACTCCTTCTCCCGCAGCCAGCTGTAATAAGCCATTATCGTCACCCTCCCCTCGTTATAAACCAATTATCCTCATTCAACCGGCATTTATCAAGTCCGGTAAAAGGGCGATACAGTATTTTAGCGGCTCGTTTTCTACCATATTACGTTGCAATCGATACGGCTACATAGCAAAATACGTACGATACAAGTTGTAATAGCATATCTTTAATCATGTTATTTTATCAAGCGTCTCCCAACCATCCCTTGGCAATCTGTAACCCTATGCCTGTCATTCGCCACCGCTTGCCGTCCTGATCTATCCACCCCTCTTTTTTAGCCCGTTGCAGATAGGTGCTTACGCTGGCCACTACCGTAGATTTTTCCCGTAGTTCATCCTTCATTATCAGGCGAATGTCGTCCATGGTCGGCGCTTCCTTGTAGTAATAGTCTTTATAAAATACCACGAAAGCAACTAGTTCTTTGTTATTATTCAGCTTGGCCTTCGCTCTTAATTCAGCGATGGTCGGTATCGTTCTCGCCGTTTCAGATACCGCTTCTTCTTTTTCCGTCCCTTGAGCAGCAATGTTATCGCTCGCATCGATCCTTTCCAACATCTCAGGATCATCGCGCTGGCTGCAACTATCATTATTTTTTGTCTTCAGAAAGTCGTACAACCGGCTTTCGAGGATCTCCCTGATATGCTCCCGCTCGCCTTTCAGCTCAAGTTTCAGTTCCCGAGTTACGAGTTTTAGATAAATCTCTTTTTCCACCGCCTACACCCCCCAGGGCAAATAATTCAACTCAAATACAGTTTAGCATATCCTGCCAGCTGTCGTCAAGAAAAACTACGCGATTAAAAATTAATTGCAGGGAGTTTTGCGCTCATGTGTCGGCGCTGTGTTCATAGGGACCCGCAATCGCAGGTGGGCGACGAAAACATCGAACTGCTGCTCATGCACATATAAAAAGGGCGATGAAATAGGTCCATCATTTCATCGCCCAATTTTTTAATTGGAGGGAGCACCCGTGGGCTGAAAATAAATACGGAGGGCGCCCGCAGCCGCGTCAAGTGTGGAACAAGCTTCAGGAAAGCGCCTCAGGAACACAGCTGTTTCTCCAGGCTGTCCCACTGCTGCCAGTCTTCAAAGACAGGTTGATAGCCTTTTTTGAGGAGCAACTGCCGGATCTCCGCGACACTGCGCGGGTCGGAGATTTCGAATTGGGGCGCGGCGCCGTCGGGGTGGGCGTAGCCCCCCACCCTGGTAGAAGAGCCTGCCGACATTTTCGTGACCCCCAGGGGCAGGATATTATCCCGGAACGCCGGGCTTTCCCTGGTAGAAATGGTGATGCCGGCCCGGGGCAAAAACAGCCGGTGAGCCAGGAGGATCTGGACAAAACTCTTGTCATCCACGGGGTGTTCCGGTTGAAAGCCACCGATACTGGGCCGCAGGCGGGGTAAGGAAATGCTGATCTGCACCTCCCAGAACTTATGCTGCAAATAAGCGGCGTGCAGTCCGGTAAAAAAGGCCTCCCGGCGCCAGTCGGCCAGGCCCAGGAGGGCCCCCACCCCTACGGTCCGTATCCCGGCGCAGCAGCTCCTTTCCGGGGCGTCCAGCCGGTAGGGGTAATTGCTCTTGGGACCGCGGTGATAGCGGGCGTAGACCTGGGGGTCGTAGACCTCCTGAAACATGGTCAGGCCGTCTACCCCGGCGGCCACTAGTTCCCGGTACTCCTCTTTCTCCAGGGGGTAGACCTCGATACAAACGCTGCTGAAATACTTCTTTAAAATACTAACGCAATCTTTAATGTAGGCCACCGGGCTGTGCTGGCGCGATTCCCCCGTCAGGATGAGGATGTCCCGCATCCCCCTCGCGGCGATGGCCCGGGCCTCTTCCTCAACCTGTTCCAGGGTGAGCTTGGTCCGGGCGAACTTGTTGCCGGCATTAAAGCTGCAATAAGCGCAGCGGTTCACGCAGAAGTCCGAAAGGTACAAGGGCGTAAAAAGGAAGATAACCCGGCCGAAGTTCTTTAGGGTTAAGCTGTGGGCCTTCTGGGCCATCTCCTCCAGGAAGCCTGTGGCCGCCGGGGAGAGCAGAGTCAGGTAATCAGCCGGCTGCAGGTGCTCTTTGGCCAGGACCTGCCGGACATCGTCCGGAGTCCTGCCGGCAAGGAAGGCCGCAAAATCAAACCCATTATAGCGGTGGTAAACCTCTTCGTAAAAACCCATTCCCACCACCCCTTTCATAATATGCCCATAGGTTAGATCTCCAGGTTTTATTTTGTCATAACAAACCACAACCACTTCCCCGAGCCGAAGTGATCAAACCAGGAACCCGGTCAAGGGCGAGGACGCCTCGGCCAACTCCCGGGTCGGCGCCAGGCCCGACAGGTAGGCAGTCCTGCCGGCCGCCACTGCCAGGCTGAAGGCCCTGGCCATGGCCACCGGGTCCCGGGCCGTGGCGATAGCAGTATTCACCAGTACCGCCGCCGCCCCCATCTCCATAGCCTCGGCCGCCTCCGAGGGTTTGCCTATACCGGCGTCAACAATAATGGGTAGGTCAATCTCTTCTATTAAAATACGAATCATCTCCCGGGTCTTCAGGCCCCGGTTGGAGCCGATGGGGGCCCCCAGGGGCATGACGGCCGCCGCCCCGGCTTCCTTTAAGCGTTTGGCCGCCATCAAGTCGGGATTCATGTAGGGCAGCACCACAAAGCCTTCCCCAGCCAGGACCTCGGTGGCTTTAATCGTCTCCATGTTGTCCGGCAGCAGGTAGCGCTGGTCGGCCACCACCTCGATCTTTACCCAATCGCCGCAGCCGGCGGCCCGGGCGATGCGGGCGATTTTGATGGCCTCCGCGGCGGTCCGGGCGCCGGAAGTGTTGGGCATCAGGGTGCAGCCGGCAGGGATATACGCCAGCTCATTCTCCCCGGGGTTATCCAGGTCCACCCGCCGCAGGGCGACGGTGACCACCTGGGTGCCAGATTGGCGCACAGCCTCCCCCATGATTGCGTGGCTGGCAAATTTACCGGTGCCGATAAACAGCCTGCTGGTCAATTCCTTATCGCCGATAATCAATTTATCGGTCATGTTTATCCCCTCCGAATTAGATATGGCCTTTTAACCGCCACCAACGATTCTGATTACCTCTACCTCGTCATTTTCCTTGATCACAAAATTGCACCAGGCCTCCCGCTTTACTACCTCGGAGTTGACGGCCACCACCACGGCAGCAGAGGCTATGTTTTTCGTGATCAGCAGTTGCTCCAGCGTCATGCCTCCGGGCAAGTCTTCGGCCCGGCCGTTTAAAAGGATCTGCAACGGCTCTCCCCCTTTCTCCTCATTGCATTACTCTACTGCAGGGCCGGCGGTACAGGCTTAAGCCATACAAAAATCGGAGCTTCCGCCGGGAAGCTCCGATCTAGTTCGCACTAATCATCATAACTCCCTACGGTGGCATTACCCACATCAGGTTCAACGGGTTAGGCCTTACGCCCTCTCAGCCTTGCGGCACCCCTGGCGATGATTTAATTTACTATAATCTTACTACCGGATTCCGGTTTTGTAAAGGTATACCACCGGTAAGGCGGCTGTATTTTTGCAGTGCCAGCCCGGATAATCCCTAGTACTGCAGCGTAATTTGCTTCCTGACCCTAGCAATCGTCTGGCCCCAATACAAGAGCACAGCCTCTTTTTCCGGCGAGCCCCCTACGCCGCTTGCACACCACCGGTAAAAGTTTACGCTGTAGTACTATTATTACACGATAATTCTTGGCTTTTATCAATCGAAACCGCACCATTGTACGTGTCAAAGACCGGGCTGGCTGTACCGGTCGCAGGTGCCGTCCAGCCAGTTTACGCCGCCAGCGCGAGCAGAGCGGATGTAGCGAGGAACCGAGATTTTCGACAGCTACTCCCTATTGTTTCACCTCAGTTAGATCCTACGCCCCTGTTACCTGCATCCCAGTATGTCCTCAAGGGGCTGGCGCAATTCGACAGGTATAGTGGCAATTTTAACCCGGCGGCCTTCCAGGTCCGCCTTGCCCACCATTACCAGGGCCTGCGACCAGAGACGGCCCAGGGGGGACCTGGGGAGCTCCTTCTGCCAGAAGAAACCTTCCCCTTTTAAGGAGCCGAAGATACGGGTAATAGCATTCAGCCGGCTCCAGCCGCCCTTCTGCAACAAATACCTCAGTAACTCCCGTTCAACCCCGTCCAGCTCACCTATAGCCTTTGCCAGGTTATCGTGGGAAGAAAGGTACTCCGCCAGCTGCTTTTCCCGCTCGCGCCGCAGCCGGGCCAGTTCCAGGCCGTACCGGCTGCAGGCGCCGTCCAGCCAGTTGGCAGGCATATTCTTTAAACCTCGCAGGAGGGAAGGGTCCTGGGGGAGGGTTTTGGCTTCTATTTGCTCCCGCGCTCCCTCCTCATAAAACCTCATGGCTTCCTCAGGCAGCCTGAGGAATAGCTCCCTTTTCTGGAATTCCTGCTCCAGCAGGTTCAGCTTCTGCCGAAAGTCTTCACTCAGCCCCTCCCTGTCGATCTGCTCCAGGGTAGCGCGGGCCTCATCGTACCTTTCCATCTGGAGCATCAAGGCGGCATAATTGAAGAGCACCGCCGGGTCTTCCGGGGCCATCTCTTTTAGGGAGGCCATAATGGGCAGGGCTTCTGCCGTTTCGCCCTTCTGGCGCAGGAGATTGGCCAGGGCCATCATGGCGCGGAAGTAGTATTTCCCTTGCTGGAATAAGTCCTGCAGCAGTTTGATGGCCGCATCCACCTGGCCTTCATCCCGCAGCGCAAAGGCCTTTTCGACTATAACGTCCAGCTCGGGATCAGGTTCCAGCACCACCGGAGTTTTCTTGATTTCTACGAGCCTCTTTTCCCCATTAATAAACATAGGGATCGGCTCTCCCTCTTTTAACAACCCCTGTTCAATGAAAGCCTCCGCCGCCGCCATTTTAGCTGCCGGCACAAAGTCGGGCGCCTCTAGTATCTTCCATCTCAGCTTTTCCCCCCAGGCACCGGTGTTATCTACCAGGGAACGGGTGACCACACTGACCCCTGGCCTTTCTCCTGCCGTAAGGATATAGGCAAGCAGCTCCATGAGGATATAACCGTCCTGAAGATAGCGGTGCTGTTCTTCTGCATCGGCGGCACAGGCCTCGATAATTGCTCCCAGTTCCTTGTGATCGTGCATTTTATAGCCCATGGTAAAGGGCGGGATGACGCCGCTCTCCACCAATAAAGCCACCTGCTGCATGGCAGCAAACAGGGGATATTCTGCGGCTATGGAAACCCACAGGTTCGCCGCCCGCTTATAACGGCCCAGGTTAAAACAGGCCACCCCGGCCAGGAACTTGTTTTCCCAGTTAACATGATAGCTCTCCCAGCGGCGATACAGCTCCAATACCTGGTGGTGATCGTTCAAAGCAGCCGCCGCCCGCATGACAAACACCGTGTACTCCCGAAAGAAACGTGGCACCTGGCTGCGACTGCGATGGTATTCCGCCAGGCCCCTATCAAAACTACGGACCGCTTGCTTGAGGTACTGCCGGGCCGTCTCGACCTGCCCCTGGGTTGCGTAAATGCTGGCGGCCAGGGCATAGGTAAAGGGATTGGCGCCCCTGTCCCTTCCCTCCGTAGTGAAGGTCGGCTGGATTACCTCCAGGGCGCTCTGGGGGTCACCGGCCTGGAAGAGGGCAAAGGCCAGGTTGTTGCGAGTCGGCACAACGTCTTCTTTGGCCAGGGCAGCGCTAAAGGTTTTTACCGCGCCTTTAAAATCCTTTTTCGCTAGCAACTTCTGCCCCTGGGATACAAGTTCTTCAGCTCGCATTTGCTTCATAGAAATATTCCCCACACTTGGCCGTATTTTGCCTTACTTTTTTCGACAAAGGGTGAGGAATTTCCTGCCAGCACGGTAAAAATAAAAGGGCCGAGCATCGCTCAGCCTTCTCCGGATTATCATTTGTAAAGGAAGCGGCCCTGGATGTAAAGGAAAACGATAGGTGAAATTCAAGAACAGAATTAACCCGCTGCTTTTACAGGTTTTTCCCTAACCAATTTTATCGCCTGGAGGCAGGGTTCTTACTACGTCGACGTCCATGCAGCCAACGCGGCACGATGAAAATGGTATACGGTGTTATTTTCGAGGTAGAATCTTAATTTCCGTCCATCATAATAATTAAGGATTTCTACATACAAGCCAGGGATAGGCTGGTGAGGAAAGAAGCGGTAAGCGTCCCGCACTTACCGCTTCTTTAACCGGTAACAACGCAGCATGGTTTTAAGACCGGGTGGGCGGCTGGAAGGGGGTAGGCGGGGCTTGATCGTTGTGGGCGGAGAGGTACTTGAAATACTGAGCTACATAGTAATTCATCCCCGTCAGCGGCCGGCCGCGCACGGCCGCGTTCCACATAGCCCTGGTCTCCGGGCTCTCCCCATGCCAGCTGGTCACCGCCTGGGTGAAGTAACCCCTGATCTTTTCTTGGTTCACTGTATTGGGGTTCATGGGGATGGTATAACGCCGGGCGTAGTTAATCCCCTTCCACTTGGCGAAGACCAGTGCCCTTCCCAGGGCGCCGCTGGCATCCATAGACATGAGCGGCGCGGTAACTTTAGCCATTATGCTCACCTCCTTTCGCCCCTTATTCTAGCAGGGGCTAAGGGAGGTGACTAATTTCGTCGTTGTCCGGTGCCGGGTCATTAATTTACGTTATCAGCCGGGATAAGCGCAAGATTCGGCCGTCCGGGTAACAAGGCAAGCCCCAGACCTGGCGTAAGGCGAGCAAATATTAAAGTTACTACCAGGGGCCAGTCGTGGTTAAAATTAAATAACACTTAACGCGATCTGACAAACATACCCACACCTTCTCCGCTCCTGCTCCGTTTATGGGTAAATTTCTGTAGTAACACAAGGGGGAATTGGGGCCGCCAGGGCGAGAAATCCCCGCCGTTTCATAGCAGGACAGGATAATCATGCTCCGCGCCAGGTCGACGATCTTTACCGGCTTGCCCATATCCAGAACGAAGATCTCTCCGCCGCGGGAGAGGGTTCCGGCCTGGATGACCAGCTGCACCGCTTCGGGGAGGGTCATAAAACAGCGGGTCATCTCCGGGTTGGTCACCGTCACCGGGCCGCCGGCGGCGATCTGGCGCTGGAACAGGGGCACTACACTGCCCCGGCTGCCCAGGACATTGCCGAAACGTACGGTGGCAAAAAGGGTTTTACTGCTCCGGGCTATCTGGTATAATAGCTTTACAACAAAGCACCCGGGGAAATACACAGGTGGTTAAATGCTCATTACCAGGTTAGTATGGAATGAGGAAATTATTGAGCATATAGCCAAACATGATGTCACCCCTGAAGAAGTCGAGGAAGTCTGCTTTGGCCAACCGCTAATCCTAAAAAACAAGCAACCAACTAAAGGGTTAAACCCTATTTATTACGCCCTTGGCCAAACTGAATCAGGAAGATACTTAATCGTAATGTTTATCTACCTTAACAAAGGGCAAGCCATGGTAATAACTGCGCGCGATATGAATAAAGCGGAAAGAAAGCAGCTTTATCAAAGGAGGGGCTAAAGTGAACAGGAAAAATAGGGAAAATAAAATACCTGATTTTACTACTATCAAAGAGGCCAGGGATTTCCTGGAAAAAAATTCGTTGGTCGACTTTGCCGCCAACTTGGAAGAAGTCAAAGATGTCCATTTTACAGGCAGGAATAACCTGGTAGTAACTCTTAACCTGGAAAAGGAAGATTTAAAACGTCTACGCCTGCTGGCCCGCAAAAAAGGCACAAAGTATGCTGATCTGATTACCATTTGGGTAAAAGAACACCTGAGGGAAGGTTAATAGTCACCAGCCGAGTTTAATACTATGCTAAATCTGGCGATAGCATAACAACCTCTCCCCTATTACTTTCCACAGCATTTTTTTATACTTCTTGCCTCTGCCGCAGGGACAAGGATCATTGCGCCCGGTCTTGAGGCCCTTACGACGGTAGGTGCCGGTATTGTTCCAAGAAGAGCTAATCAGGGCGGCAAACCTGATCACCGGCGTCTTTCTCCTGGACCAAAAGATGCGGCCGGAAGAGCTGGTTGGACGGCTGCAGAAACTGGCGGGGGTCTTAAGGCGGCTCACGCCTGACGAGTTCCGCCATATCACCAGCTGGCTGAAGAACGTCGTCAAGCCCAGAATGCCTGAAGGTTTTAAGGAAAAGGTTGACCGCATCCTGGACGCAAGCAATCCCTGGGAGGTGGAACGGATGATTTACAACCTGGAATTGACCCTGGAAGAGATGCAGCAGCAGGCTTTGCTAAAAGGCTTAAGAGAAGGCGAACAGAAGGGGAAATTGGAAGGGAAATTGGAAGGAAAACGAGAAGTAGCCCGGAACCTGCTCCTGCTCAACGTCGATATAGAGACCATTGTTAAAGCTACGGGGCTTACGCCGGACGAGATCGCCGTGTTGAAGAAACAGCTGGAACAGTGATTTTTTGCTGGCCGCAAATTCAGGAAAAGGCCTGCCTATCCACCGGGGCGGGCTTTTGTTATTATAACTTGCCGGAGCCTGCAGCCCTTTGCCGGCAATTTTGTCCTCGTCAGCCATGGTGCTCACCTCCTTTCGCCCCCCATTCTAGCAGGGGCTAAAGGAAGTGGTTAATTTCGTCTGCGGCCGGGAACCCGGCTGACGTAAACTTTACCGTGAGGATGCGAAGGACTACCTGCCAGTCTAAGTTCCTTGCCTGAAAAAAGTTTCCCGTAGCGCGAGAAAGTATTAAAGTTAGTACAACAATACGGCGGCGGCATGTACAGACGGCTGCCGGTACAGTAGGACTTATCCCTGGTGTTAAATTGCACTTAACGGGTTATTACGAACATCACCGTACCATCGCCGTACCCACTCCGTTTAATGAACGCAGAGACCATAAAGTTGTATTAAACACCAGCTTTATTTTCCCCAGCCGCCTCGCCCGGCAGTTATATCCAGCCGCATCTGCTCCCCTATGACCCTGGTATAACTCAACCGTTAAATCCCCGCGGCCTGCGGCGGTGCCACTGCCAAGCCGTAGCAATGATGTCCTCCAGTTCTGTATACCGCGGTCGCCAGCCTAACTCCGCCATGGCTTTTCCTGCCGCGGCTACCAGCACCGCCGGGCCGCCCGGCCGCCCGAGGAGGTGCAAAGGGTCATGGAATTAACCACATCCTGGCATTTAAAAGGCTGGCAGCAGGGCCGGCAGGAAATACTTTTAAGGCCCATTTTCATCCGCTACAGTTGCAAGGTAATCGTGACCCTTTTCTACATCCGGGAGAATAAACCGGCATCCCAGGGCATCCATGGGATCAAACATTAAAATGCGCCAGAATGTCTTGCGGGCGGCATCAAACTGGCCCAGGCGCCACTGGCAGAGGCCTAGCCCGTGCAGGGCGCGCAGAAAAGGGCGATTATTTATCCAGCTCCACGGAAGCAGTCCGTTAAAGCCTGGCGGCAGGGCCTGCTCGCCAACTTTAACCCCTGCGAGGTAACGTTGCATCGCTCTTTTTGCATGCCAGGCGCTGCGCCCATCTCCAAATGTATATGTGCCCAGGTGGACAAAGGCATCAATGCAGCGCAGATCTTTGGTCAGGCACCCCTGCAAAATTTCCCACGTTTTATCAATATTACCCTGTTGGGCGTATTCAACCGCCAGGGATATAGGGTCCTCCATATTCTCAGGATCTGCCCCCGGGATAATTTGCTCCATTTCAAATACCTCACGGGGACCTGCTTTCAGAACAGCAATTACCCACTCAGGTAAAGACGAAGGCAATTCCCGGTCCGGCTCAATTTCCCACAGCTCGGCAAAGTAATAAAAAGAATCCCAGGTGCCATGCGAGTACAGTCTCAGGGGAACAGGTGTTAATACAGAACCGTCTATGTAAGAATCAATGACCTTGCAAGAGAGATAAGTATGCTTCTTGTATTCCCATTCCTTATTAGGGATGACCCTGAGGATTTCTCCCTCCGTTTCATCCCTGACGCCTCCGACCGGCCGCAAGATAATAATCTCCCGTTCCGGTAACCGGAGGCAGCGCAGATTTGTCATTCCTGCCGCCAAAACGATTAGTTCTATTAAATCCGGCATAATCATACCCACCCTATCCCTGCGGTTATTATAGTTGCTTCTTTTCCTAATAGGCTATCCGGCTATTTCCAGGCGCCGGCATCAC
Organism: Moorella naiadis (nom. illeg.); assembly: GCF_051020825.1. Taxonomy (NCBI): domain Bacteria; kingdom Bacillati; phylum Bacillota; class Clostridia; order Neomoorellales; family Neomoorellaceae; genus Neomoorella; species Moorella naiadis (nom. illeg.). The sequence continues at coordinate 2,117 of NZ_JAXGFQ010000019.1, read as the reverse complement.
GGAAAAGACTCGCCGCCCACAGGAAAGCATTCTCGTAAATAATGTCCTTGTCCAGGGGTTCGAGAAGGGCTACCTGCTTTATGCGCTCATGTACCTCCTGTACGGATACCAGTTTTACCGGCATTCCCTCTTCTCTGGCTTTACTCACTGTTTCAAGCACTAATTTGTTGGACGGCAGGAAACACCAGATCTCATAGACCACCTGGTATTTCATTTCCCATTGCAATGCTGCAAACTCTGCATAGCGCTGGAGAGCGGCAACTTTTTTCTGTACCCGGCGTAACCTTGTTTGCAGTTTCTCTTTTGCTGCAAAATGGTATGTACTGGAAAAATCCATGCCGTAAATTTCTCCAGGTTTATGGGCAAAAGCCACTACCGGGACAATATTTTCCCCGGGAATATCCAGGCTCACCGTACAGCCTTTTACCATTTCATAATAGGCCAGGATAAAACCGCGTTCAATATCTGCCTTCAGGTATTTAGGTAATTTGCGCACTATATTGTCCTCCGTGAAAAAGTGCTTGGGTTCGACCGTTACGCGCCGGCGTCAACCGTACTACAGGGTTCTTACCTATTCCCACTACCAGGCGGAGCAGGCTATCAGTTTATGGGTAGTATTGGAGGACCATTCACCTGGACCAGTAAGGCAAAAAATAGCTTTAGGTTGGCGATAAAACTTTTCCAATGTCCATACTATGTCGGCAATGACCAGGTCGGGAAAAATACTTGCTCTGCCCCGCTTTCAACTCTTTGTAAAAGGGCTGAACACCGCCGCGCCCGCATATTCCAACTGGCCCAGTTCCGCTTCATCCACGAATATATAGGTAGTATCGCACTCCCCCAACAGTTCCCCCAAGGCAGAAATGGCATGGAAGGCATGGCCCCACATGGCTGTAGTGATACGTTAGTATTTGGGGTGGGGCCCGATGTATGTAAATTTATAGTGGATTCGATAGCTATATGCGAGCGCATAGTGCCATCCGAGATAAGACAAATCTCCCTTAAACTTTTCTATCTTACCTCCCGGAGCAGGGAATCCGGCGGCCGGTTGCCACGTTTCAACGCAGGTAGTTATGCCTTATTATCTTGATGGCGGACTGCAAGGCTTTGGGAAGACGACCGGCGCTTTCAAAGACCTGGGTTGCCGTGGATTCATCGTAGGTGTGGGAAGTACGGTTACGGTCTTCCAGCAATTCGAACCAGAGGTCAATGTCCTCCAGCAAGCCCGCATCATAAGCGGCACGGATGGCCTGCCGGGGAGAGTTTACCTCCAAGCCTTCTATCCTGGCCACTTTCCGGAAAAGTTTCCATGCCAGTTCAAAGGTTTACTCGAAGCGTTGAATGGTAGCATCGCGCACGATGACGGAAAAGGGCTGCGCCAGAGCCTCTTCAAGGGTAGCAAGGGCCTGTTCAAGGGTTTCTAGGCGAAGAGCGAGTTCCGCTTTTTTTCTTCCATACTTCCACCTTCTTCAGGGCGTTTTGCGCGAATTCCCCGGCTACCCCGCGGAAATTCACAAGGTCGACCTTCCCGGGTATGGGCAATTCCTCTAATTCATGTTTTAGCGCTGCCAGAATCGTCCCCTGTACCGGCTCATCCGCATCATAGCCTATATGTGCTATGTCAAGAGAAAGTAGAGAAATTAAGCGCATAATAACCTGACATTGAGGGCGCACTTCGTCCCCGGTAGGAACTCGGCTACCGGAACTTCCCGCCAGGATTTGTGCTTATGTTTGGGCTTCAGTGCCTTGATATTAGCTGCAATGGTCTGTCCTTCGCCCCGATAGACCTCAGCCGGGGTTAAGCCTCCCAGGCTCTGGTGGGGGCGGACATGATTATGCTGATAGGTCTCTTCCGCCAGCATACTCAGTAGCTCTACTAGAGTGGTGGTGCCTGTAATGCGAGTGACCACATGATTCTCAACATCACGGAACACTCGTTCGATCTTGGCGTTGCAACGCGGGTAATAAGGGATGCTCTTCAGGTGATAGATACCCTCCTGCTTTAGATAAGCGGCGAACTGGTCTTTAAACTGGGTCCCTCGGTCGGTCTTTAGGGCCACCGGCTTACCGTATTGCTGGATAGCTATCGCCAGGGTGGCTATGGCTAAAGCGGTTGT